>JAJRTR010000123.1 GCA_024278215.1 bacterium | reverse complement strand
CCACCCGATTCTCTGTTGCTGATACGGATGCTGCCTTTATGCTCCTGAATTATACTGTTGCTGACGGTGAGCCCCATTCCCATGCCGTCATGTTTTGTAGAGAAGAATGGTGTGAAGACTTTGTTGATATCACTTTTAGAAATCCCACAGCCGGTGTCGGAAAACGATATTGTTATTGTATTATCACTGTTTTCTGAAACACCTATATTTATTTCTCCGCCGTCAGGCATGCTGTCCAGTGAGTTGAAAACGAAGTTTGCAAAAACCTGTAGCAGACGGCCTTCATCAGCTAATGTGTCGCTTATGTCTTTTCCATTGCAGTCGCAAGTCAAAACTACTTTTGATTTCTTCAACTTGGGGGCGAACATTTCCTCGATTCTCTCGATGACTTTCAGTATGTTGGTCGGCTCGAGCGAAAGTTTTGTTTCTTTGCCCAGGAGAGACAGGCTGTTGAGGATGGAAACGATTCTGGATATCTGCTGATTTATGACATCGGCCGAATGAGCAAGGTCCTCATCGTCGGTTTTCATCACGACCGGATGTCCGAGCAGGGTCTGCACATGGGCCGTTATGATCGCGAGCGGGTTCCTGATCTCATGGTGGAGTCCCATAGTTAATTGCGCGATGACGGAAAATTTTTCCGACCGAACCATATTCTCCCTGATTTTTTCCTGCTCGGTTATATCCTCGACAAAGAACATCAACGCGGGCCGGCCCTCGACCTCAATGTCGGAAGTTATTCTGCCGCGCAGTGTGCGAACAGCACCGTCTTTGCGTTTGATTTGTGCGAATATTTCTTTCTGTATTGCTTCACCATTCATCCAGCGGTCATAATTATTTATTACAGGATTCGGCTCGGATTCAATAATCATATCGGTGTCGTCGATAGAATAAGACAACAGTTCATCTATTGTATAACCGGAGATTTCCGCCATTCTGTTGTTTACGAGCACATGCTTCCTGTCCTGAAAGACGACAATTCCCATTGGAGCGTTTTCTATAAGTTTACGGTATCTTTTTTCACTCTCGACAAGCGCATTTTCCACATGCTTGCGAGCCATGATTTCCTGGATAAGCGCACGCAGCCGGTCCATATCAATGGGTTTGACCTCATAGGCAACAACATTTTTATGCCGCACTGCTTTCAGGGCGCTCTCGAGGGATGCGTGACCTGTGATGATTATGAATTCCAACCGTGGATTCTTTTCGCGGAGCACATCCAGAAGTTCGTCTCCCTGTATATCGGGCAGATTTATGTCGACGAGTGCAATGTCGAAAACCATTTTTCCGCATTGCGCAAGCGCCTCCGTGCCGCTGCCTGCAATCTCCGCATTCATATCTTCCATTTTGAGATAAGATTGCACGCTATCTGCGAAATCGAAATAATCTTCGACTATCAAAATATTCGGTTTTCTGCTCATGGCTGCACCAGCTTCCGACTGTCGTGTCGATCATCGGTTGTCAACAAACCGGACACGGTCATATCGGCCCATATTGTTGAGATATGAAGACCGCGCCATGTTTTCCAACGTACTCCGTGAATACCTGTTATATGTGAACTACCCGAGTGTTTACGGTTATTCTCTAATGAACTTAAAAACTACCTCGAAGCCTTCGTGGTCGCTGATGCGCTTGCCGTTGAACTTTTTATCGAAAACCACCGCGTGGCTCTCCACTTCGATGTTCCAGCCGGAGTTATTAGTGCGGTAGAAAATATGATCCACTCCTTTTTGACCATCCATAACATTTGTTACGCCGGTTTCCTTTAGAAGAACGGAGCACTGCTCATCCCCGAACCGGCAGTTGAAGTCGCCGATGAGCAATATAGGGTTGCCGTCGCCGACAGATAGTTTCTTCATAGCATTGGCAAGCTGGTACATGTTGTCGATGTCAATCTTTTCCTTGCTTCCCCCGGCCTGCGCGTGCAGATTATATACGTCTATCATCAGGTCTTTGCCGATTTTTGTTGTCGCCAGAACAAATCCCTTGTGGCTCAGGGCATCGGGCCCCACAGACTTGCGCCACTTTTCATAATGAGACCTGTATATCGGCCATCGTGAAAATATCATTACGCCGCTCCCGATAGGATTCGCAACGCCCGTATCCGTGCCGTGCACCTGGTAATATGCACCCAGTTCGTTTTCGATAATGCTTTTCTTCTTCACGAAGGCTTCCTGAAGTCCGATGATGTCATATCTTCGCAGGTTCCTGCCGATATATTTAAAGCGTTTATCCATAGGCGCCAGGTTCCTGCCATACGTAATGAGGTCAGGCAGGCCGCAGATGTTATACGTAATGACTTTGAATGTATATTCTGCAAGAGGCTTTTTCGCCTCTGCCGTAAAATCTTTTTCTGCAAGCGTAGTCGTCGATGCGCATAAAACGACTATCAGGCAGATCTCTGAAAATGTTATATGAAGTTTCTTAAAAGACATATTTGCCATTGATTCATTTCTCTTTTCGTTTTAACGGTAGCCGTTGCATGTCAGCACAATAATTGATTCGTGTGTAATTAGTCATTTTCAATTCAGCCGTTGTTGTTAAAGTCGGCGGAAATGCACAAAAACGCTCTTTGCGAGTTCGTTATTGTTGCTTATTGTCTATTGACAAATGTCATCCGTGACTTTTTACACACGAATCAATATTTGGATGTTCCAAAAGTTCGCGGGTATCCGTTCACAGGTAACTGTTCGCAACGGTACATCCGAAATTCCTGGAATGCAACGACTGTGTCGTTGCAACTATGAAGAAGTCGCATTTCGCAAAAACTGATGTTTTTGCATTTCAGGAATTTCTGATATGCCGTTAAAGTATTATGCCCAATGCACCACGTGAACGGCGCAGTCTGTTGCCTATTATAATGCATATCATGAACAAATTGCGAATAATGTGATAAGACAACAACGACAAAAGGATATTACAGAAAACGAAAGGTTTCAGGATACAACAGAAATACGGGGTGAAACATGGCTCTGGAGAAACTGTTCAAAGAAGAAGAGAGACTGAAGGATCATTTTGACGCAATAGATATTAGGACAGGGAAGAATGCTACAAGATCGCGCGCGAATTGCGCCGGTGGTCGTCAAAGTGATTTCGACGTCACGCTCACACTCATCGCGAATTCCCTTTACAAAATTCTTGCATCCAAAATGCTACGATTTGAAAAAAGCAAGCTGAAGAGAGTTTTCAGAAACTTCATCGACATTCCCGCTATTGTTACAACTGGAAAAATGGAAGTAGAAGTATGATACAAATGCAAAATCCTGATTCTGCTGCGGTCGGCTGCTATTGTCCATAGCTGCGTTGTCGGCACAAAATCTTCCTCGACGAACTCTACCCCGCATATTTCACCAATTCGGGCAAAAAAT
>JAJRTR010000122.1 GCA_024278215.1 bacterium | reverse complement strand
TCGCGTGTAATTAGTCATTTTCAATTCAGGCGTTGTTTTTAAAGTCGTCGGAAATACGCAAAAACGTTCTTTACGAGTTCGCTATCGTCGCTTATTGTCCGTTGACAAATGTCATCCGCGGCTTTTTACACACGAATCAATCTTGTGTCATGAATCGAAAGAATTTTGGGGCCGTGAATTGAGAATATTGGGCGACTGTTCCGGTTCTTTTTTTTCTGTGCGATTTTATTTCTATCGACTTGCTCGATGGCTTTGCCGGTTGAGCCGGTGTCGATGCCTTACTCCTTTTTCTTAATCTCATAAAATACCCTTATGTTGAATCTGAAACCACTGCCGCCGCCGCTTCATGAAGGCAAAATCCTAACCCGGCAAAGCCGGAACCAAACAGGCCGCATTTTCGTGCCTAAACAAATGCAGTTTGAGCACGGCACACAGAGTTTCATCGTTTCCAAGGTCTACCTCGGAAACGCCTGTAACTGGAAGCTCCAGCTTTCACCAATCTCTTTTCAGCATTTCTTTACCATCCTGCGTAGAATTACAGTCGTAAGATACTCACCATGATTTAACTCCGTATCTCTTCTAATCCATTGGCGATATTCATGGTTTTTCACCT
The DNA here is from genome assembly GCA_024278215.1 of bacterium. GTDB lineage: Bacteria > UBP15 > UBA6099 > UBA6099 > JAJRTR01 > JAJRTR01. The sequence continues at coordinate 4,611 of JAJRTR010000122.1, read as the reverse complement.
GATCGTGTATACCAGCCGGGTCGCCTCAGGCGTGGATATACAGTCATTGTTCCGATATAATTGAAAACGGGTACCGGAAGGAAGGAACTTTATTCGACCTTGAAAGATACATTCAAGAGATTCCCGGAAATGGATAAATAGCAAAATGAAAAATGAAAAAGGTGAAATAGTAGTTTCGGCGCCGGCGCGTATATGCCTGTTCGGCGAACACCAGGACTACCTCGGATTGCCGGTAATCGCCGCTGCAATCGATCTCAGGGCGCGGCTGGCGGCCACTCGCAGCGACAGTGGCGTTTTCAATATTAACATGCCGGGCGTCGGCGTTGCAGACACAATCGACCCGCGCTCGGAGGCACCCTGTGAAAAGGAACGCGATTACTTGCGCAGCGCCGTAAACGTGATGTTGCGCGAAGGCTACGAGTTCGATAATGGATACGATATCACGCTAACGAGCAGTATCCCCGCGGGTAAAGGCTGCGGCAGTTCGTCGGCGATAGTTGTCGCATGGATAATGATGCTGTCGAAGATTGCAACTAAGGGCAAAGCGCTTGAAGCGCAGGATGTAGCGCAACTCGCATATCGCGCGGAAGTTGTCGCATTCGACGAGCCCGGGGGAATGATGGACCACTTCGCATCGGCGCTGGGCGGCACTATCTTTATAAAAACGCAGGACAACTACGCCGCCGTGCAATTGCCTTCGGCGCTCGACGGCTGCTTCATACTCGGCGATTCGCACGAAGGAAAGAATACGACGAAAGTGCTCGCCGCTGTGCGCGAACTCGCCACCGGAGGTCTTGATCATATCCGCCGGAAAATACCCGATGCGAACTGGCATACTATTGCGGGCGAGGCGGCGAAACAATCTGTTGCGGACGCGCCCGAAGCGTGCAGGAAAGCGGTCGCGGCAAATCTTGCCAACAGAGACATCACGCGCGAGGCGACACGTATGTTCGAAGGTATGAACGTCGAGCCGGCCGCCGTCGGCATGTTGATCACCGAGCAGCACGAGTACCTCAGCAAATACCTGGAAGTGTCCACACCGAAGATCGACTCGATGGTGCTCGCCGCGCTCGAAGGCGGCGCGTACGGCGCGAAAGTCAACGGCTCGGGCGGCGGTGGCTGCATGTTCGCCTACGCACCCGCGGATAAGAAGGAGGCCGTCGCGTTGTCGATAGAATCCGCGGGCGGCACGCCAATTCATATAAACATTTGCGAAGGTGTCAGGGAGGAACCGGCATGAAGGGGATTATACTCGCGGCAGGCAGGGGCACGCGCCTGCGCCCCTGGACGAACGACACGCCCAAACCGCTGCTGAAACTGGCGGGCAAACCGATTCTCGATTATATACTCGACGGTTTCGCCTCCGCCGGTGTCGACGATGTTTCTCTCGTTATCGGATACCTCGGCGATCAGATAGCAGTTCATTACGGCATAGAATATAACGGTATGAAAGTACGGTATTACCGGCAGGAAGAGCAACTGGGAACAGGGCACGCCCTCATGCTCGCGGAAGAACATCTGCAAGGAAACTGCTTCATGCTGAGCTTCGGTGATGTGCTGATGAGCAACAATAATTATGCTGCTCTGCGCCGCTTCCACGAGAAGGGCCGTTATGACGTTTCGATAACATTGAATCCCGTGCTGGACCCCTTCGCCGGAGCGGCTGTATATATGGACGGCCCGCGAGTGAAAGCGCTGATCGAAAAACCGCCGCAGGGCGAATCACGCACATTCTGGAACCATCGCGGACTGTTCATTCTCAGACCGATAATATTTAACGAATTGAAATCACTCGGGAAGAGCCCACGAGGCGAATACGAGCTCCCTGTGGCAGTCAACAACATGATACAGCGCGGTGTCCCGACAGGCGCAATGGCTGTCCGCGGCCACACATCAGACATCGGCACACGCGACGAATTCAAAGAATACGAAAGCTGTATCTGTTAATTTATGTTTATAGAAAGACACCATCTTTCGTCATATACGGAACTGTATTCCGCCTGTGGGTCTAATTTTCTCGCCCTTCCTCTTTGAACGAACTCCAGCCGTTTTTCGGTCCTTTTATCTTTTATTCTCAAGCATATAGCCGGTTCTATTTTACATACGCAATTGGCTCTATTGATAACCGCTATACTGAAAAGAGTTACGGCGCAAGTATTGTAAACGGGAAAACAGGGATGTTTCTTAATATTCCGAAAAGGATAATGACCGCTACAATAATCCAGCCGGTGCGTGTGGTAATACTGTATGAACGCAATCCCCGACGCCCCGACAGCGCAAGGACCTGATCTGCCGCGAAACAAACGAAACCGGCAATCAGGAAAAAGACAAGAAGCGCATTATACCCGGCGGCAGCAGCGATGTCGCCGTTGGCGAGCGCATGAAACGCCCTCGCCGCTCCGCAACCCGGACAATACAGCCCCGTAATATAGTGAAACATGCACGGCGGCAATATCCTTTGTGCCAGAGGATCTATAAAATGGAAAAACAGCAACAGTCCGAGCGTAGTTAATACAAAAAGCCACTTCCACAATTCGGTGGTCGCCGTCGTGCTTCGCTCCGTTGCGATATACCGGCGCTTTAACCTTTCCATCTTATTGTCGGCACCCCCTCCTGATCAAAACGAATTCAACTGCTGGTTCATGTGTCCCATGTTGTTCATGGCTCCTTCGAAAGTGCCTGCGAACGAGGAGAATCCAATTACGAAAAACAGGTAAAGTATCGAGCCGATAATGGAGATCAGAATGAAAGCGAGACTGATGTAAAAAAGTATCTTTGCAGTATTCGCGCTGTCTTCAGCACCGTTTATGTCGCCGAAAGAAAGTTTGTTTTTCGCACTGTTCGAGATGACCATGCCGATGATGCCGAGTATGAATGAAATAGGCTGGCAACAACAAATGAAAGAAACGATAGTTATGATCAGGTTGTGAATGAAGTAGTCTTTGAGCTGCACGAGCGTACTCTGGGGCGGTGCGCCCGGTGGTGCGTATTGCTGATATTGGCCGTAGCCGCCGGGCGGGGGTTGCCGGCCCGGTTGTGCCGCGCCGTATTGCCCGCCTGCTCCCGTTCGAGCATTATCCTGTCCCGTCAACGCTCGCAACGGTCTTCCACAAGCCGCGCAATTGCTGTCGCCGCCGCTGTTTTTCATGCCGCAATAGGGACAGAAAATGTGTCCCGCCGCGTGTGACGCCGCCGGTTCGGCGCGTGGCTCCTGCTCCGACAGCACGGGCACAGGTTCATCCGCGGAAGCTGTCTCTTTCTTTTTGTGGCCTATCGTCCTGCCGCACTCGATACATTCCTTCGAGTCTTCCGGGTTCTGCGCCCCACAGTGTGAACAATACATATTTTTCTCCAGTGACTACCATCTATAAGCTTATGCTATCATGCAGCCGGCGAATCGGCAAGTTGTGATGTATTATCCGGGGGCCGCACCTGCATCGCATATCCATATCTCTGAAATGATGTTGCCGTCTTGCGAGTAAATGATTAAAGTCATATATAGAGCGGAGCCGATTGCAAATTATGTTCGTAGCAGCCGAATCTGAATTTTACAATCGGCTCGATAATCATCACATATTTCAGGGGTGAAAAGAATGATAAAAATAGACAGCGGAAAATGTGTGGCGTGCGGAAGATGTGTGGAAGTCTGTCCGGCGCTCGTCATCGAAAAGGTCGGCGATAAAGTCAAATTCGTTCATGCCGACTCATGTATCAAATGTTATCACTGCGTCGCAATATGTCCTGAAGAAGCAGTGACATGCAGCGAGTTTCCTATTGAAGATTTCCAGAAGATCACTAAAACACAACCGGCATCGCCCGCCGCACTCGAAAGGCTGCTCGAGCGCCGCCGCAGCATAAGGGAATTCAAAAACAAAGCCGTTCCGTGGGACCTGCTCGAAGAAATTACCGCCGTCGCGGCGCACGCGCCTACCGGCCACAATGACCGGGGAACACAGTTGACGATTGTCACAAACAGGAACCGGATAAACAGTATTGATAAAAGAATTTTCAACACCTTCGAAAGCCTCGTGGGAATCCTTGACGGAAAGCTTGCAAAACAGCTTATTAAAACAATCGCCGGTACCGACACGGCTAAGGAAATCGAATCGGCTGTCCGCCTTTTCGAGCGATTCAGGGAATCGAACCCTGAGAAAAGAAAACTGATACTTCGCAATGCGCCCGTACTGATTGTCGCACACACCGCGCCCGGTGTCGCTACCGGCAAAGACGATTGTGTCATTGCGCTCGACCATATAATGCTGGCCGCGAATGCGCGCGGTCTCGGCGCGACATGGATCGGCATGGTTGTCGGCGCGGCAAAGATCGACCCGTGGATAAAACGTCAGTTGAAAGTGCCGCTGAAAAACTCTTTGCACGCCGCTGTCATTATCGGCTGGCCCGTATTCCGCTACCAGAGAACAATCCCGCACAGGCAGATTCCTGTATCCTGGATAAATTAGCGGCTGAACGAAAAACTGCTCCTGTCGAGCCAGTTGCAAAATTCTGATTCGGCTACGGTCGGCTGCAATTGTTAACAGCTGCGTTGTCGGCACAAAATCATCCTCGACGTACTCTACAAGTACGCCTGCGGGGATTTTGCACCTCCGCCTT
>JAJRTR010000121.1 GCA_024278215.1 bacterium | reverse complement strand
TTATCGAAGTCGGCATCGAGGACCGCGGGCACGTTGCAACCGGCCCGGCCCAGCGCGTGCAGGGCCTCGAGTTCGTTGAGAAACGACAGCAGGCACCCGTTATAATGTTTTTTCACGCCTGTCGCGCCGTCGACCGCGACCAGCTCGAGCACAAACCGTTTTCGTCGCATGAAACGATCTTCGCAGATGCACGGCAAGCCGCTTATCGGGCCGAAACGAGACAGGAAAAAACCGTCCTGATCAATATCGGCTATGACGACCTCCCGTGCGCTCTTCATAGCCGCCGTGAGTTTTTCGATCATGCCGGTCTCCAGGCCCAGTTCGCGCGCCGGGACACGCGGGGCGGCTGTGGCAGCGGTGATCTCATCTTTCCGGGCCGACCAGCTCCGAATCGACGCGGCGGCGCGCCGCTCTCGACTCATAGTCTTCGCTTTTCTCTGCAAACGGACATACAATGGAAGAACTGCCGTGACTCCAGGTTCGAACAAATAAACGTATGTAATAAAAAGAGAGCGTTTTAATCCGTTTCGCGCGAGCACGCCCGGGATTCGACCGATCTTTCCGGCAACTCGCCCTATAATAGAAAGGGGATTTCTGTGCATTTATCAACTGCCTTTCGCTTCACGTCTAACTCGATACAATCGTCCGAAATCAAGAAAACCGTCCGGCGGCCAACTCTCTATAAACGTCCTGTATCTTCACAGTTCGATCATCAATATTGAAAACTTTTTTTACCCTGTTGTATCCTTTTTGCCCAAAGTCTTTTCTTATATTAGCATCGGCCAGGAACTTTTCCAGAGCCTGGCTCATTTCATCCGGGCGCGCCGCCTGCACAAGGCGGCCCGTTTCTCCATCCACCACCAGTTCGGCAACCCCCCCGACATCCGTCGCCACAACGGGAAGTCCCGCGGCCATCGCCTCGAGTATGCTGCCCGGCATACCCTCCATCAACGACGCCAGAACAAAAACATCCGACACTCTCAACAATTCCATTACCTCGTCCACACTCCTTGCACCCATCAGGAAAACCCGTTCTCCCAGCCCCGCCCCTCGCGCCTTCTCCATCAGGCTGCCGCCCATATCATCCTGGTCCTCGCCAACCAGCAACGCCCTGAAATCCGGGCACACCCCGGCAAGCCTGCACAGTGCTTCCAGCAGATACTTATGTCCTTTCACCGCCCTCAGGTTGGCCACGCATATAACTATCCTGTCTTCAGGCGCTCTCCTCACACCATAACCGTCAAGAACACGCGTTCGCGTTTCTTCGTCGGCATATTCCAACTGTTCCGGCACCTCTATTCCGTTTGCGATATACACAAACTTGTCCTCGGGATAGCCCAGAGAAACCAGGTGCTCGACAGCCGCCCGCGAATTTGCAAGTATCAATTCCGTCAACGCCAGCGTTGCCTTATCCAGCGCAAATAACAGCCTGCCCGGTGTGTCGAACGGAATCTTTCCCTCGAGCGCGGTTATCACCCTGCACCCTCTGAACCCGGCTGCCGCGAGCCGGGCGGAAAGCACCGCCCTGAATCCATAAGCATGTATTATATCGAACTTCTTTTCCACTATCATCCGTCGCAACCTGAACGGAACGGCAATCGCGCCCGGCCCCACCTTTGCATTCAGGTAGGCAGTCTCGAAGTGTTTTTCATATTCTTTTCCCGCCTGGCCGGGACCGCCGAAGAAAAGGGTCTCGAGATGAAACTGTTCCTGATCCATCCTCTTCATAAAATCAACAGTTCGCAGTTCGACCCCACCGACCTCCGCGGTGGATATATATTGAAGAACCCTGATTTTTTTCATTCAGCTTTTATCCTGACGTATTATTCCATGAAATTACTGCATATATTAACGCATTTCTTCATTGCAAACTTTCCATAGCACAGCGGTTGCACGAAATGTCAACATTACACGTACAAGAAATCAGGTAACCATACCCCTGAGATGCAGTGACAATCAAAGAAGGTTTAACACGAAAGGATGCCGGCGCGTTGCTGCAATCAAATGTAACCGAGGTCTTCGAGACGTTTCCTTACGGTCGCTTCCTCTTCTTCCGAATAAACCCCGCCGGATTTTTTTGATTCGATATAGCCGAGTTCAGCAAGTTTGTCGATGATTACAGCCGCACATTCTTCAGGAGAATTATCTACCGTGTCGAGCCGCACATCCGGAGAGACCGGCGGTTCATAAGGGTCCGATATGCCGGTAAAATTCTCTATCTCGCCTGCACGCGCCTTTTTGTACAGTCCCTTGGGGTCCCTCTTCTCGCATTCCTCAAGCGGAGTGTCGACAAAAACCTCGACATAATCACCGATCAGCACGCGGTTCTTGCGGCGCGCTTCGCGGTAAGGAGAAATAAGAGCCGCGATTGCCACTATGCCATTTCTCGACAGCAGGTGACACACGAACCCCACGCGCAATACATTTGTATTACGGTCTTCCTTTGAGAATGTCAGTCCTTTGCTGAAGTTATCCCTGATTATGTCGCCGTCGAGCACCTCCATTTTTTCCACACCGAGGTCTCCAAGCATTTTTTCCAGGACTTTCGACACTGTCGTTTTTCCCGAACCCGAAAGTCCCGTAAACCATATAGTGTAACCTTTGTTGTGCATTGATGTTTTTACCTTTCCGCCGCGAATGTTAGCCCGGATTTCTCACAAAGAAATCCGGAAAATCGGGATAACGCCTATTCTACTGTGTTGCGGCGGAGCTTCGGGATCGGTCACATACCTGCATTTTGCGCAAGAGGCCGGCTGGCCGGCTGCTCCCTCACCACTCACTTGCCGCGCCTTGTATTATGGGTATTCTTCCGGTTTTTCACCCGCATTTGTGAAATATGCGGGCTAGTGTTCCTTCAGATTATCGATTTCCCCTTCATATCGGCTGGAATCTGCATTCCCATCAGTTTAAGCACAGTCGGCGCGACGTCAAGGATATCGAGTCCTTCGAGTCTTCCGAGCGGCTCGACGCCCGCGCCGCCGAGTATAAAAATACCGTGCTGCGCGTGATTCGCGTCGTCGGGCCCCGTGTCGTTTTCATAAGTATACACCGAGCCGAGCCCCACACTACCGACCGAGCGCCAGTCCAGGTCGCCGAAATACACAATCAGGTCCGGCGGTATGTTTTCACATCTGCTGTATATTTCTTCGGCGCGGTAGACACGGTTCCCCAGCGGTTTTCCCTCTTCGTCCCGCATCGCTTCGATTTTCTCTGTCAATTCCGCGCGAAACGACTCGTACTGCGCCGCCGGAACGATGCCCCGCGGTTCGCGGCCCTGCACATTGATGAACAACCGGCCATAGTAACCACCGTCGCCCCACGCCCTGGTGCGCGACCAGTCAATCTCGCATTTGTCCAGCCTCACGACGCCGTCCGGTTTGCTCTTGAGCGTCAGGTAGCCCTCCTGCATCAGCCATTCGTTGAAGCATATCCCGCCCAGCATCCTCTTCGCGCCGTGGTCCGACACGATCATGACAGCAGCGTCGTCGCCCGCGCATTCGATCAGTTCTCCCACAAAACCGTCGAGCCGCGCGTAGTACTTCAACATTGCCTTCTCGAGCATGTTGCCCGGCTCATGCTTCGGGTGTTGCGGGTCGCAGTACTTCCAGAAGCCGTGATGCAGGCGGTCTGTGCCCATCTCGACCATCATGAAAAAGTCCCACGGTTTCGTTTTCGCCATATATTTCGCCAGTTGGAACCGCTTCGCCGTCATCCGGTGTATCTGCACCAGCAGCCTTTCCTTATCCTCTGTGCGGAAACCGTCCACATCCAGCATGTAACCGTCCACCACTTCATTTATTTCTTTCTTGAATTCAGGCGGATACGTGTATTCGCTGTCCGTGCCCGGCGTGAGAAAAGAAGTAACCATTATTCCGTTGATCTCGCGCGGCGGATATGTCTGGGGCACACCTATAAGGATGTTCTTTTTGTCGTTCGCGCCCAGGATATCCCACAGCAGGGGTTCTTTTACGGCTGTCGAATTGGCTATGGAAAGACCGTCGTAAGTGTAGTCCCTGCGATTCCTGAAACCGTATATACCAAGTGTTCCGGGGTCTTTGCCGGAAACCATGCACATCCAGGCCGGGCAGGTAATAGGCGGAATCGTGCTTCGCAATTCTCCAAAAACACCTTTTTTCATTATTTTTTCAATATTCGGCAAGTGCGGCAGGAATTGATCGAACACAAGCTGCGGGGCGGCGCAGTCAAGGCCGATGATCATGACCCTGTTTGAAGAAGTATTATTCATTAAGCGCTCCAATTTTACATAAGGCGATTTTGATCGTATTTAAGCACTATAGATAACTTTAAACAACAATTTGCATAATAATATTTTTTTTAGAAGCATTTTCAGGGTCGAATCCTTCTGAAAATAATGACAAAACAGCAACTGTTTATTAAAATATAATACGATAGGCAGCGATCAAATACAAGCTTAGAAAATGCGGAAATGCCGGAAATAAAACAGGTACATCGAATAGAAAAAGAGAGGAAATAAAAGGATAGGGTAGAAATTTGGCGGAAAAAAGATATATATCCTTTGCAGATCGGACTTTAATCTGATTTTTTGCCCAAAAACTGGCAATAGTAAATGTTAAGTATCGGATAATAAATGGATAATATTACAAAATGGAGGAATGAAACCAGAAAAACCAGGCCCAATAAAACCTGTCCGGCAAGGTAAGGAGGTGAACCCTTGGATAAAAGCCGTAGACGGCAATGGGCCGTACGTTTAAAAGATAGTAAGCGGAATCAGGGTGAAATGCACAGGGCAAGGAAACAAGGCAACTTGCACAAGTGAAACTCGCCTGGAAAATTCCGCGGATATCCATTTCGATTTTCCAAGGAGGAATTTATGAAAAAGATTCTAATGGCAGGACTGGCAGCGTTCTCAATCGCGGCGTTTTCGACAGCGGCGCAGGCGGTGCCCGTAAGTGAAATGGACCTGGACATCTCGGGTCTCGCACAGTTTAACTATTCATGGAGTGAACAGAACGGCAGAAACGACCAGCTTGACACCCAGAGGCTCAGGCTTATATTCTCGGCGCAGCCCGCGGAAAACGTAAGCGTATATGCCCAGCTCGAAGGCACAGACAATACCTCGAACGGCGCCAACGGCGCAGCTGGCTCTCGTAATGCCATCAGCGATGGTGTTGCAGACAGCAGAGTGGTGGACCTCTATGCGGATATTTCATATCTCGACTGGATGACACTTCGTGTCGGCCAGTTCGCGCTTCCCAACAGCTACGAACTCAATACCCCGGAATTTGATCTCGAAACGATCAACTACACGCAGGGTATTGGCACATTCGGTGTAAGGGACCGCGGATTCATGGCAATGGGTGAACCCACAACACAGTTCGGATGGGCTGCATGGATCACAAACGGCAGCAGCAGCAACGCCGCAGGCCAGTCGATGACCGCCATCACAGGCGCGAGCAACGACAACGACGACAAATCTCAGTACGGCGTGCAGTTCGACTACAGCCCGACCGAAAGCCTCGGCCTCAAAATCTGGGGTATGACTGAAGACGAAACTCTTACCAGCCCGGATGTCGATGCTTATGGCTTCGTACTCGACTGGGTATACAGTGGTTTCCACCTTTTCGGTGAATACAACCTCGCCAGCGTTACCATGCAGAATACAGCCGGTGTTACGACATCGGATGATGATCTGTCACAGGCATACATTCACCTTTCATACCTGATCCCCCAGACCGACCTGCAGGCTGTTGTCCGCTACGACTGGGCACAGGATGAAGACAATGTCACCAACACTGAAGGCGACAACGAAATCACAACCGTTGGCATCAACTGGAACTTCGAGAAGAATGCCCGCCTCCAGACGATGTATGAATTCGTCGACGGAGACGATAACAACAATCTCGATATGCAGCTTTCAATCAGTTTCTAAGCTCTTCGGAACTGATCCGACATTAACATGAAAAGGGCGCTCACAGCAGCGCCCTTTTTTTGTGATTGTTTTTGACCCGGTTCTTTGTGCTGCGGCGGGCAGGGTGTATAATTACGCTATATAACCACAGTACTGAACCGGCGGAATGATTACTTATGAGACGATTGCAAAATTATGTTCGTAGCGAGGTCGAGCGAAATTGTTCAGAGCAAGGCGAAGGTGTAAAATCCTCGCAGGCGTACTTGCAGAGTAC
>JAJRTR010000120.1 GCA_024278215.1 bacterium | reverse complement strand
CCTCTCTTTCTTTTTCTCTCCTGTTATCGTCCTGAATGCGATAAACTCGCCTTTCTCTCCTTTCTACACTACATGTTGTGGTCACCCACTTGATTCCCGGATGCCCCAAATAAAATACCACACGAGCCAGTTGCAAAATTATGTTCGAAGCGAGGTCGAGCGAAATTGGTCGGAAGCAAGGCGGAGGTGCAAAATCCCCGCAGGCGTACTTGTAGAACGTCGAGGATGATTTTGTGCCGACAACGCAGCTGTTGACAATTGCAGCCGACCGTAGCCGAATCAGAATTTTGCAATTGGCTCACACGTTCAGAGAGTCTGCGCCGTGCTTTTCAGGGCACAGGTTGCAGGTCATATATACTTCTCAAACCGCATCGAGGATTTCTGGGAATCAGCCTCTGGTTGACCAAAACCCACTTTTATGTCGCACACCCTATTAACCCGCATTGGTGAAAAATGCGGGTTAAAATCAATACCGCTTACTTAAGAGGCTATGGGTATCAATATTTGCGAAAATACAGGCTTTTTTGCGCATCATTGTTGCTAAAGTAAACGGTATTGGGGTTAAAATTGCAGATCACGACGTAAACAAAAAAAGGACCCTTGAGGCCCTTTATGGTTTTTCATGTAATAGTGATATTCAACGTTTTGTTGTCTGAAGTCGTGTCAGCGCGCGGTTGAGTGCGGCACGCGCTCGCTCGAAATCTATATCCTGCGTGCGTTCTGCAAGTCGTTTCATCGCACGGTCTCTTGCACTCTCGGCACGCGCTGCGTCGATTTCATCCTTGCTCTCCGCTGTGTCGACAAGGATGGCGCTCTTGTTCTGATTTATTTCAAAAAATCCATCGCTTACGACAAACCACTTGTCCTTGCCGTCTGCCATGCGAACATAAAGAGGCCCGAATCCCAGGCCGCTGATCATCGACGCATGATTCACCAGGACACCGAAAAGACCGTCGTCACCTGTCGCAACAAGGTATTCCACCTCGCCCTTGAAGGCGGTTTTGAAAGGTGTCAGAATTTCGAGTTCAAAAATTTTGTCAGCCATTAGACACTTGCCATCTTCTTCGCTTTTTCTATAACTTCTTCGATTCCGCCCGCCATATAGAAAGCCTGTTCGGTCAGATCGTCGTATTTACCTTCAACGATTTCCTTGAATCCTTTGATAGTATCTTCGAGTTTCACATATCTTCCTGGTGTGCCTGTGAAGGCTTCAGCAACAAAGAAGGGCTGCGAGAGGAAGCGCTGTATGCGGCGCGCCCTTCCGACAGTGAGTTTATCTTCGTCGGATAGTTCTTCCATACCGAGAATAGCGATGATATCCTGAAGGTCTTTGTAACGTTGGAGTATCATCTGAACCGAGCGAGCGACCGCGTAGTGTTCTTCGCCTACGATATTGGGTGTCAGGATGCGGCTTGTCGAGTCGAGCGGGTCTATAGCGGGATAGATACCGAGTTCTGCGATCTGTCTTGAAAGAACTGAAGTTGCATCGAGGTGGGCAAAAGCAGTGGCCGGTGCAGGGTCGGTAAGGTCGTCTGCAGGTACGTATATGGCCTGCACCGAAGTGATCGAACCCTTGTTTGTAGATGTTATGCGTTCCTGAAGAGCGCCCATTTCAGTTGCGAGTGTGGGCTGGTAGCCTACAGCGGAGGGCATGCGCCCGAGTAGTGCCGAGACTTCCGAGCCGGCCTGTGTAAAACGGAATATGTTGTCAACAAAAAGCAGTGTGTCCGCACCTTCTGCATCACGGAAATATTCCGCCATTGTGAGGCCTGTCAGACCTACGCGAAGCCTGGCTCCCGGAGGTTCATTCATCTGGCCGAATACGAGACATGTTTTTGCAAGAACCCCGGACTCTTTCATTTCGAGCCAGAGATCGTTTCCTTCACGTGTTCTTTCGCCGACACCAGCAAAGACGGAGAATCCGCCGTGCTCCTGCGCGATGTTGCGGATGAGTTCCATAATGATAACAGTCTTGCCGACACCCGCACCGCCGAACAGCCCCACCTTGCCGCCTTTGGCATAAGGCTCGAGCAGATCGACAACTTTTATGCCGGTCTCGAAAACTTCGTTTACAGTACCCTGTTCTTCAAATGATGGAGCTGGCCTGTGGATGGGATAATGCTCTTTGGCATCAACTTCTCCGAGCCCGTCTACAGGTTCACCCAGCATGTTAAAAAGACGCCCGAGCGTTTTCTCGCCGACCGGTACGGTAATCGGTTTGCCGGTGTTCTTGCAGACATCACCGCGCTTCAATCCATCTGTGGTCGACATGCTGATCGCGCGAACAACATTGTTTCCAAGATGCTGCGCCACCTCGCTCGTGATGACCATTCCTGAAGATTCGTTCTTCGTCAGGATAGCTGTGTATATGTTCGGCAACTGCCCCGGGGGGAATTCCACATCGATTGTGGGCCCGATGATCTGAGTAATTTTCCCATCTGCTAACGCCATAGCGTTCACCTCATGATTCTATTCTTTATGCAAATAGATTCTGCAACGTATCAGGCGGGCAGTTGCCGCCTTATATACAATCCGCTCAGCTAAGTTTCAAAATCATCCTGTCCCTTAATTCCATCTCCTACATCCTGTCTTCCGGATTCCGGGATTAAGCCCGGAACAACTAACTTAATGAACGGTTCGTTCCATTAATTAATTCTTGAGAGCCTCGGAGCCGCCTACTATTTCTGATATTTCTGTTGTTATGGCGGTCTGTCTGGCCTTGTTATATCTTAGTGTTAATGAGTCTACCATGTCTCTAGCGGCATCTGTCGCGTTTGTCATGGCCACCATTCGCTGGCCGTGTTCGCTTGCGAAACTGTTTGCCAGCGCCATTACTATTTTCGTATAAACAAATTTTGGAAACAGTATTTTCAGCACTGCTTCCGGCGAAGGTTCTATAATATAATCGGCATGTGATGCCGCTGACGCTTCTTCTTCGGTTCCATCATCGGCGCCGACGGGAAGCAGCCTGTCGATTGTCGGGTCACATACTGCCGGTGACTTGTACAGTGAGTACAGTATGTAGCATTCATCAATTTTCTATTCGATAAAATCTTTGGAAACTTTGTCTGCTATTCCT
>JAJRTR010000119.1 GCA_024278215.1 bacterium | reverse complement strand
TTGTCGGCACAAAATCGTCCTCGACGTACTCTACAAGTACGCCTGCGAGGATTTTACACCTCCGCTTTGCTCTGAACAATTTCGCTCGACCTCGCTACGAACATAATTTTGCAATTGGCTCTACTGAAAAGATGTGTTATAAAGTGGCACAGGCGTCTCGCTTGTGAAAATCGAAAGTTTTGTTGTAGTGCTAACCCGCAATACCGTTTGCCTGGCATGGTATTGTTATCAATATTCGCGATAAATGCAGGCTTTTTTGCGCATCATTTCTGCTATAGTAAACAGTGTTGGAGCTGTTAGTAAGCAGGTATTGTGATTAGTTCAATTCCGGTTCCCGCTCCGTTTGCGCGCCGCCCGCACTATCTGCATATATTCCGGCGCGTCGAGTCCCATCCTTTTCATTGTCTCATCAGTTGGAATCCCGTTCGCGTCGTAACCCTTCTCGCTGTACACTGCGTCCGTGAGTTTTTCGTATCTCTCGCGCCTGTCGCCGTGCAGCATTTTCAACATTTCTTCGTCGCTCCTGCCCGCGATGTCCAGTCCGGCACGCTCCGTGAGATATTCTTCGTAATACTCTTTGCGTGACAGGAATTCATTCATAAAAACCGGGGCCATCGCACGGAGCGGAATATTATCATGCTCGCGCGTGCCGAACCCCTGACGCAGATTTATCAGCTTGTGCAGCGTATAGCTGCGCTCGGATTCAAGCAGCAGGTCTTCGAGTGTCTTTTCCGTGCCGAGTGTTCCGTTCACAAATTCGATATAGTAGTCGACAGTCGGCATATTCCTTGCAGGCATTGGAGTATTCTTCGCTTCCGGGTTCCTCACGTCGATCCACGGCAATTTGCAGAGTCCGGCGATATTGAACCAGGTTCTGAACAGCGGAAACCACCTTAGCGCAACAGCTTTTTTCTCGAACGCGGGCAGTTCCCGGTTGAGCTGGTCGATCGCTATGAGCCAGGCTTCGTCGTGCTGCGCGCCCTTAAGCGCAAATCCGTACCCGCCCTGCTGCGCGAGCGATTCTTTCGTGATGTACATAGAGAACTCGAGCCCTTTGCACTCCATCGCAAAGTCATTCAGCGCGTTTATTATTCCGGATTCAGGACGCCCGGTGCGTTTCGATGCCCTGTCCGCTATCCACAGTTTCGTGCGCCTTAGTCCACGCGCAAGAACCGATGCGAAACCCTCCTCGCCACCAGCTGTCTCATGCACCAGTTCCATCACAAGTTCCGCATTACCCCATTCGAGCTTGCGCCCGCCCGTGTCTTCCTCGACAAGATAGCCCTGCTCGAACGCCTCGAACGCGAATGCTGTTGTGACGCCTGTACTTATTGTGTCCAGACCGTACTGGTCGCAATACCAGTTGAACTCCATTATCCACGGAATGCTGAATACGCCCAGGTTGGTCATCGCCGCCGCAGACTCATATTCGGGGCCGTCCACACCGACACGCTTCCCTTTATACGGACCGGTGAGCAACTTATGATTTTCATGACCCTTGGTGCACGCCAGATTGCAGCCGATGTAGCATCCGTCGGGCGTTTTCTGTTTGAAATATTCTTTTTCAAATACAAAACCGGATACAGCTTTCTCCCGCTCGTCAACGCCATACTGGTAGTTGTTGACCGGCAACAGGTGGAAAGCGTTCATCATGTCCATCAGCGCCGTAGTCCCCTGTGTGCCGAGGCTCATAGAGTTGGGATCGACCTCGCGGATAACATCACGAAGATTCTTGCCTGCGCGGCGCACACGCTCGCGGTCCGCAGGTCTATTCGAGCCGGCCCTCTTTGCGTTGCACCTGACCAGCACACCCCACAGCCCCTTGTCGCGCATTACTGTACCGGTGCCGCCGCGGCCCGCCTGCTTGGCGCGGCAGCGCTTGCGGCGCGTGTCGTAATATACGCTGTTGATGCAGCCGAAGAACGTGTTTTTCGCGCCATTCCCCGCGTTTATATAAGCCACATTTATCTGTTTGCCCTCGCCCCGCCATTCTTCGACGAGTTCCTCCGCCCCGATGAGCGCTCCGTCCATTGCAGGCGCTTCAGTAAAGAATACTTCACCCGCGTCACCGTCTATCACGAGCATAACATCTTCATCGGATTTCCCTGTTATTGCGATAGCATCGAAACCGGAAATCTTCACCAGAGGAAAGAAATGTCCGCCCACATTGGAATCGCAGAATGTGCCGGTGAGCGGCGATATCGTGCCGGCAATAAATTTGCCTGTACCCACGAATCCCGTCTCGCCGCAGAAAGGCCCGCCCGCAAGCGCAAGCACGTTTTCAGGGCTGTCATATTTCGTCCCCCCACTTGTTCCGTCAAACACAAGCTTCAGGCAATAGCCGCGCCCGCCCACGAACATCTCACGCATCTCCGCCGACACTTCTTCCACTTTGATTTCTTTGCGCGTAAGATCAACGCGCAACACCCGGTCCGTGTATCCCCGTTCCGGTGCTGTTCTTTGATATGTTATTCTTTTTTCTGTCATTTCATTAACTCCGGAATCCATTTTTTGCACAAGGAAACTAATGTAGCAAAAAAAAGCTGTTATTGCAATTATTCGTAACAATCATAGCAGTCTTTACAAAACTATCAGACCCTTATCGCGCCGTAAGCGACAACATGTTGTCGCTGAGCAGATTAACGCGGATTTACACAGATTATAAAATCAAAAACCTTTTTTGGACACGGATTAAAATCTGATAAACGCGGATAAAAGAAACGGAATGGTTTGATGATTCGTGGCGTGGGTGGCACCCCTGAGCTACGCTTGGGAGTCTGTATAAATGCCGGCGGACACGGCATGCCGTGTCCCTACAAATAAAAACATTCCTCAGACTGACCCACAGAAAAACAAATCAAAAAGTGTGCCATGCCCAAGCCTATTGCCTGGGCATGAAATGTTCGTAAATAGGTGACTGCCCCTATTTTTCCAGGTGTACATCAACTGAGGCGCTCAAATTGCGCCGCAGGGCTTGCAAAACGTCAGTGGAAGGATATTATGGCCACACAAACGAAAACGCGCCACAGAGGAAAACAGAGTCGTTTTACGGAGAGGAAACCACCGGATGACAGGAGGTGACAAAGCGAAATAACCGAATGTGGGGACTTGGGAAAAAGCCTTTCGCTCTCACACGTGTACGCTCGCGCACATCCGTGCGTGCGCACGCATCATGCGTGCGTGAGAACCGGCAAAAACAAAGGCTAAAAACCTTAACTGCCAAAGACTAAAACCACCCCCCAACCCCACCTTAAAAACCCCCATTTTCTGTCCAACCAAAGGGGGGAGCCTCAGTCTTTATTCCGGTTCAAAAGAAAGACGAATCTTATAGCGGCAAGCATTTTAGTGGAAAAGTCACTAATGTTGTTTTTGTAACTAATGAAAATACTGTTTTTGGTGTTCAGCCATAAACAATTCAGGGAGCGCAAAGTGAGATCAAGATCAGGAGAGCATCAGAACAATACCAAGACATTTGAAGAGTTGGACTTCCAAGAACAATCAAAATCCATAACTGCTCAGATAAACAATCTGAAGGCTGCAGTTGAGGCTAATATTAGAAGAGCTCAAGATGAAGGAAGAGATGAATTATCGGTAAAAAGAAAAAGGTATAACCAAATATTCAGAATGCTTGAGAAACTATTGTAATTTTATCTGAAAGTCCGGTAGTATTGAATAATCAAGCCCGGCAACCAGTCCGGAAGCATTGATTTCAAGCCCGGTGATTGAACGGAATATTCACGTTCCGTTGAATTGCCGGGCTTTTTTATTTCCCCCCCGAAATGAGGTGATCTGCAATGGATGAAGACTACGGATGGGGCATTGATCCCTTTGAAATTGAAGGCTGGGGTTCGCCGGATGATACCGGTCCCGGCGGCGAAGGAATCGTGCCGTATGGGGTCAGGCATAGGGACGATCCGGAAATAAAGGGCAAATGCCGGTCATGTCCACGAAATTCTTACAAAATCTCTGTATTAACACAAGTTTCAGAAATAAAAGGCGGACGAGCATTGTTTCTATGCGCCCTTTTTCACCATTTCGTCTGATACACTTTTGGGAACTTTGCGGTAGCTGTGGAACTCCATCGAGAAGCTGCCCCGGCCCTGAGTACGGTTGCGGATGATGGTCGAGTACCCGAACATCTCCGAGAGGGGAACAAAGGTCGAAATCTGCCTGACGTTCCCCGGTAGAGTTTCCATCTCCGCCAGCTTTCCCCGGCGCGAGCTTATGTCCTGCATTACGTTGCCGACATAATCCTCGGGCACTGTTATTTCCACTTTCATAATGGGTTCCTTGAGGATAGCGCCGGACTTCTTGAGCGCGTTTCTGAATGCAATGGAAGCCGCTATTCTGAAAGCCTGTTCGTTGGAATCGACTTCGTGGAATGCGCCGCCGAGCAACGTGACATGTACGTCAATAACCGGGTAATCGCCCAGCACGCCCTTTTTGAGTGCCTGCTCGACGCCTCTCTGCACCGAACCGAAATACTCCTGGGGAATCTCGCCGCGGCGCACTTCGTTGTCGAAAACAAAACCATCGCCCGGAGGCAGCGGTGCCACGCGCAGAAGCACCTTCCCGAAATGGCCGCTGCCGCCGCTCTGTTTCACATAGCTGCCCTCGGCCTCGACTGTTTTGCCGGCGGTCTCCTTGAAAGCGACCTTCGGCCTTCCGGTATTCGTCATAACGCCGAATTCGCGCTTCAGCCTGTCGGTGATGATCTCGAGATGCAACTCGCCCATACCGGAGATGATAGTCTGCTCGAGGTCGGCGTTGATCTCGGATTTAAAGGTCGGGTCTTCTGTCGCCAGATCATGCAGAGCGGCCGACATCTTCTGGTAATCGCCCTTTTTCTCCGGCTCGATTGATACCGAGATCACCGGTTCCGGGAATGTAATGTTTTCGAGAGTTATCGGATCGTTTTCCGCCGACAGCGTGTCGCCTGTGCCGACAGTTTTTAAGCCGATAACCGCGCCTATCGAACCTGCCGAAAGCTCGTCGAGGTCTTCGCGCCTGTTGGCGTGCATCCGCAGGATTCGCGAAACACGATCCATTTTCCCGATGCCGGCGTTGTATACTCTCGAGTTCTTTTTTATGCTGCCCGAATAAACACGCAGGTATGTTATGTGCCCGACATGCGGTTCCCTTGCGATCTTAAAAGCGAGCGCCGAAAACGGCTCCGAATCATCGGCATGACGCACACATATTTCGCCGGTTTTATTGTTGACGCCCGACACAGCCGGAACATCCAGCGGCGATGGGAGATAACGCACAACAGCGTCAAGCAGCGACTGGACGCCGACATCTTTCGCCGAAGTACCGCAGAAAACCGGCGCGAACCTGTTTTCTATAGTCGCCCTGCGAACGGCGGCATAAATTTCCTTTTCCGAAATCTCGGCGTCGTCGAGATACTTTTCGGCGATCTCGTCGCTGAAGTCCGAAAGCGTCTCGAGCAAATCTGCGCGGCACACAGCGGCGTGCCCGGCAAGGTCGGCAGGAAGCGGGACCCATCTGCGGCCTTCTTCGCACTCGCCGTCGTTTATCTCGAGTTGCATCTTCACAAGGTCCGCCACACCGGCCAGTTTGTCTTCCACAAAATAAGGAATCGTCAGCGGCGCGACGGAAACACCGAATTTCTTTCGTATCTGGTCCATGCACCTGCGGTAATCCGCGCCGGTGCGGTCCATCTTATTAACAAAGATAACTCGTGGTATCTTATACTTATCGGCCTGCCTCCAGACAGTCTCCGTCTGCGGCTGCACCGCGCCCACCGCGCAGAAGACGACAACCAGTCCGTCCAGCACGCGCATCGACCTTTCGACCTCCACAGTGAAGTCGACATGCCCGGGCGTATCGATAATATTTATCGAATGATCTTTCCATGTGCAGTATGTAGCAGCCGAGGTTATCGTTATGCCGCGTTCCTGCTCCTGTTCCATCCAGTCCATTGTCGCGGTTCCTTCGTCCACAGTGCCGAAACGGTGGAGTTTGCCGGTATAGAAAAGAATTCTTTCGGTCGTCGTAGTCTTGCCCGCGTCGATATGCGCCACAATACCGATGTTTCTTGTTTTTTTCAGTTCATTTACTTTCATCGCTTCTCATTCACTTCCGTAACTTCAAATTTGCACAAAAAAAATCCGGCCCAATCGCCGCCTGACGTAAACGCGCCGTGGCCGAAACACCTTATTCTACACCCTTTCCCCCTTTTGTCCAGCTTATCAGCAAAAGAAATGGTACGTGGCGCAAAAGGTCCCGCTACCCCGGATTTCTCACAACGGAATCCGGGGCAGGCAAAACAGCAGGATTTCATAACCACTACGAAACATTCGAACACAGGAATGAAAATCCTTGACTGCACAGTTCCATAGCATATAATCAAATATGCCTGTGGAAGCTGATTGTTATAAATAACCCACATATTTCACCAATGTGGGCCAAAAATCAGGAGAATGCCTGTAATATAACACAAGGCGCGGCAAGTGAGTGGTGTGGGAGCAGCCGGCCTCTTGTGCAAAATGCAGGTATGCGACCGTTCCCGAATCGCCGACGCAACGCAGTAGAACATGCGTTATCGTGATTTTTCCGGGTTTCTTTGTGAGAAATCCGGGATAATGCTATCCTTAAACAGCATAGGCTATGACAATTCGATCAGGACTACTTTTGTCCACTGCGCCGGCACGGGCCACCGTTGCGGTTCTAAGTTTTGATAATCGCGCGAACACGAAATATGGCAATAAAAAGATATTGATCTTCGTAGCAGCCTCTTGCAAAAGGCTTATGACCCTCAAGTGTCTGTAAAGTGAGCTAATGAATAGAAAAAATAAATAAGGAGGTATTCCCGGATGACTGAAGAAAATGAACGTGCAGCCGGAGGTGGCAGGGGGGTTGATCTTCCCCAGATCGCCAAGACTCTTATAGAGCTTTCACATGAGGAAAACAGGCTTACATCCAACCTTATCAAACTCGCCGAAAAACGTACCGAATATGCCAACCGCCGCACAAACAACGCCGATGTGCGCACACACTTGGCAGAGGAACGAAACACACTAGCCAAAGAACAGACGAGAGCCAGCAGAAAAAGCACCGAATTATCCGAATACCGCACAAAATTATCTGATGACCGCACCGGAATGGCGCGCAAACGTACCGACCTATCTGAAAAACGCACCGCCCTTGCCGACAGGCGTACCAGCCTCGCAGACGAGCGCACCGGGATGGCACGTAAACGCACCGCCCTTTCACAGGGACGCACAGATCTTGCCGACAAACGCACCAGACTTGCCAATGACCGCACCGGTCTCGCTTCAAGCCGCACAGACCTTTCATGCTACCGCTCTCTGCTCGCCAGGGGCAGGACTGAACTCGCCTTCATCCGCACCGGCCTCGCTTTCACTACCTTCGGCATCGGCCTGATGCGCTATTTCGGTCGCAGCCAGTGGTCCATCTTCGACATCTCGTTGATAGTTATCGGCGTGTTGTGCACCGGTTTCGGCCTGAAAAATTTTCTTGCAACGCTGAAACTCGAACACCATTTCGCCCGCAAACTCAAGCATTTCTTCGTTCCATAAGTGAGCATATCCGAACGAAGGGGTCATAACAACTCTTCACGTTTTTAGACCATTATCCGGAAGCCCACATCCTGATTCAGTATTCAGCTTTTGTAATTGTTCACGGAGGGATGGCATTGGGAATGATACTTTAAACACCTGGAGATTCTCCGTTGCGCTCAGAATGACAACCCACGGATTTTGATACCCCGGACTTGCTCCGGGGAGTTTCATCGGCACTATCAGAAAATTCTGGAATGCAAAAACATCAGTTTTTACGAAATGCGACTTCTTCACAGTTGCAACGACACAGTCGTTGCATTCCAGAAATTTCAGACGTACTGTTGCGAACAGTTACCCGTGAACGGATACCAGTTTTTTTATATTCCACCTTTTTCTTATCCCACTATTCCGCCGATGCGGATTGAAAATCATGAGAATGCCAATGATACAAGGCGCGGCAAGTGAGTGGTGAGGGAGCAGCCGGCCGCACCGGCCTTCCTGCGCAAAATGCGGGTATGCGACCGATCCCGAATCGCCGCCGCAACGGGCGTAAAATAGGCGTTACCGCGGTTTTTCGGATTTCTTTGTGATTATTCAGGAATATTCCTGATCGGGGAGCTGCCTGAAGCAAGTGCCGGGTCGCGCATCAGCCACAGAACCGAAGCGGCCAGAGCCGTTGCAATAAGCGCCAGCGTTCCGAGCACAAATAAAAGCCGTTTCGGGTTGTTTTGGTATTTGTCCAGATAGAACGCCCACCAGAAATCCGGGACTTTGTTCGCGGTCAGGGCGGCAGCTATATCCGGATTCCCGTCCGGGTTGAACATGCGGGATGTCCGGTCACCGGTTGCCATAATACGGAGTATTTCCGCATGTCCGGCGATGGGTGAAAAACGCGGATTGAAATAAATAGCCAGCATCATACCGTTCGAGCCCTCGAACCGGTCTGAGGTCTTGGCCAGCAGGTCCGTGTATACATGGAAATTCACGGACAGGCCCAGAACATTGACACAGAGTGCAACGGCCACCACGATGGCGAGCAGACTTTTTTTGACAGCGGTCATGCCAGAGTTCAAGCGGGTTATGTATTCGACCGCGGGTATAATGGCCAGAGGCAGGAAGGTGACAAGATAGCGAGGTCCCCAACTAAGGTCTCCACCCCACAGATTCCATCGGCCATACTCGAAAAGGGACGCTGTCAGAGGCGCAACGCAAAGAAACGCCGCCGCGCGATTTCGCCGGAAAAGGTGGGCGAACCCAAGGACGCTCAGCAGAACCGCCGGGGAGAAGAAAAACAGGCCTTTGCCGGTGCTGATCAACAGTCCGCTAAGGCCTTCAGACAGGGGACTCGTGAAGCTCTCCCCATGATAACCGAAGTTCATAACATTGCCGAATCGCCACCAGTTATATGTCAATTGCAGTCCAACGGCAGCGGCTATGGGAGCGAACGCCGCGGCCGCGACCGCAGTCATGCGGGCGCTGGGCCGTCTGACCCAGCGTATAAACATAAGCAACCCGAACACTGCGATAGCCACTGCCGTGTCGGCACGGGTGAGAAACGCACCCCCCAGCATCGCGCCCGTTGCCAGACCCTTATCAGGGGACTCACCCCCAAATACCATGAAATAAGCAGCCCCCAGCAAAAACAGCGCGGCCAGAGGTTCGGTAAAAAATGTTTGCGTGTAGGGCCAGGCCATGGTGCAGGTTCCATATAGCAACACGGCGGCAAAGGCGGCGCGCGGCCCGTGCCCCAGCCGCATCAGAAACAGGTACATCAGGGCCGCGGTCATAGCTGTGATCACGATATTGAAAAAACACACGCCCAGTTGTGCTACGTATGGTTCGGTGGGAAACAGTGTTTTTTGCACAATGCGGCCAACCGCATAAAATGGAACGGCGAGCAAGGACTGACCAAGCCCGTACTTGCTGTACAGCTTTCCGTTGCGTGCAATATCGCCATCACCCCGCTCGATGGCCAGAGTGCCGTGCTCGATAATGGCGCGCGTGACGTCGAACCGCGTCCTTTCGTCCTGCACGTACATGTGTCCCGAGGCTGTGAACATATACAGCAACATGAAAAACAGAAAAATTTTCAAGGGTAAATAATTATGGTTGTACATCCGGAGACGCGGTTCTTTGCCCTGTCTGTTTGAGTAAATCGCCACAGCGGATTTCATCTTACATTATCTCGTTATGTAAGTAAAGGAAGGTGCCGGCCCGGCCTCAACCATACTCACCTCCATTTATTACATACTGCCGTGAAAATGACTCTTTGCTTGCGATTTGTGCTCGATATGTGTTAGATTTCCTGCGTGTTTTTAAAAAATGTTGAACTTGTTCCGATTGATTCCGTGTCGTATGATGGGCCATTGCGCGATCTTCTCGATCATATTTCTGAAGGAGACTCTATTGACGATGTATGCGCTGTGTACGAGGCAGCGGGTATTTCCGGGAAGCAAGTGCTCGACGGGCTTGGCACTCTGGCGGGCAATGGGCATATTGATGTTTTGTGGCAACCGATGTCGCCTGATCTGGAGACGCTTCGCGGGGGTGGCGAGGAGGCGCGTCTTTTGTGTGGCCGCGATCACCAGTGGTGGAATACTTTCGCGTATGAGAGGGAGTGGCTGGAGTTTCCCGAGTTCAACGATTTCCTTGATCCGGGGTCTCCTGTACATAACAGGAAGAAATATCAGTGGGAGATATATGAGCGGTTGCTGCGCCGTGAGATGAGTGGCCTGGTGATGGGCAGCCGTGTGCTGGATGTCGGCGGAGGTGTGGGACGTGCGGCTGTGCCGCTTGTGCGAAGGGGCTGCGATGTGCTGGTTGTAGATGCTTCGTGGACGGCGCTGAAGGTTGCGTGGAAGCATCTTGCGGAGGCGAGTCCGGGTAGTTACGATATTGCGTGGGCTGATGTGGGGAAGTTGGATTTTCTTTGCGGGAAGACATACGATGCTGCTGTGGCTTTCGAGGTTTTATGTTATCTGCGCAGTCCCGGAGTTGCTTTGCGCGGCATTGTCGATAGGGTGAAACCGGGCGGCTGGGTCGCTTTTTCTATGGAGAACAAGCTCGGCGCGGCGCTTGCCGATCCGGCTTTGAAGGGGTAT
The DNA here is from genome assembly GCA_024278215.1 of bacterium. Lineage (GTDB taxonomy): Bacteria > UBP15 > UBA6099 > UBA6099 > JAJRTR01 > JAJRTR01. The sequence goes on along the minus strand of JAJRTR010000119.1, from coordinate 5,721 downwards.
GATCTGCTGAAACTTCTTGGTGACGATCGGGTTCAAATCGAGGAAGAATTATATGTTCGTTATTTCTCGAAAGAGGAATTAAGAAAAATGGCTGCGGAGGCCGGTCTCAGCAGGGTACGAATCGTCGGCTGCCATTATATCGCTGATGGTCCTTTCAATAAGGCGGTGTCTGAGAGCAAGTTGTCTAAAAGGACGATCAGAACACGGTTGAGGGCGATGGAGAGTGTTTTCAGCATGAGCCCGGTCACGAGAAATCTTGCGCGGGCGTGGCTTGTTGTCGGTGTCAAGGATTAGCGACTGGGCCAATTACAAAATTATGTTCGAAGCGAGGTCGAGCGAAATTGTTCAGAGCAAGGCGGAGGTGTAAAATCCTCGCAGGCGTACTTGCAGAGTACGTCGAGGACGATTTTGCGCCGACAACGCAGCTATGGGCAATAGCAGCCGACCGCAGCAGAATCAGAATTTTTCAATTGGCTCTACAGTTGAATTTGCACGGTCTGGTATTTTCCGGCGGCGCAGACTGCGGATCGAGAACTTTCTGAACGACACGTTGCATATTTACTGTTTGATGTGAACTGTATCTTTTGCTTACTATCTTATAAAGGAAGGGTAATATGAAAAAGAAAACACCAATAAAGAATAGTCCTGGTATGCTTGCTGTGAATACGATCAAAACGCTGTCGATGGATGGAGTGCAGAGGGCGAACTCGGGGCACCCCGGGATGCCGATGGGGGCTGCGGATTATGCGTATATACTGTGGAGCCGCTACTTGCGCCATAATCCGGCGCATCCGGAGTGGCCTGATCGGGACAGGTTTATTCTTTCTCCGGGCCACGGGTCGATGTTGCTGTATTCGCTGCTACATCTTTCGGGATATGATGTGAGTATCGACGATCTGAAGGAATTCAGGCAGTGGGGGAGCAAGACGCCGGGCCACCCGGAATACGGCTGCCTGCCTGGTGTCGAGATGACCACCGGCCCGCTGGGACAGGGTTTTGCGACCGGTATCGGTATGGCCATAGCGTCGAAGATGACGGCTGCGAGATTTAATAATAAAAAACACAGTATTGTGAACAACAGGGTTTTCGGTATCGTGAGCGACGGCGATCTAATGGAGGGTATATCGACGGAGGCGGCCTCCCTGGCAGGCCACCTGCGACTGGATAATATCATTTACATTTATGACGACAATAAAATCACTATCGACGGTGGCACTGATATATCTTTTTCAGAGGATGTCGGGGACAAGTTCAAGGCGATGGGATGGCATGTGATATGGACGGACGGCCACGATCATGCGGCGATTACGCAGGCGCTCGACGAGGCTGTCGCCGGGTCGGATAAACCCAAACTGATTATTGCGGCGACACATATAGCGAACGGGAGTCCGGGGAAGCAAGACACTTCCGCCGCCCACGGTTCTCCACTTGGCGAAGATGAAATCGCGGCGACAAAGAAGAATATCGGCTGGAAATACAAAAAAGAATTCTTCGTACCCGCGCAGGTGTACAGAATATTCGAGGAACGCAACAGTGAACTCGACAAAGAATATAAACGATGGAAGCGAACACTGAAGGCCTGGGAAAAGGCGAATCCCGGACTGGCCAGGCTGCGAAAAAGTATGATCGACAAAGAGCTTCCCCGGAACCTGGAAAAGAAGCTTGCGGATGCAGTGCCCGGAGAAGTCAAGGCGACGAGGGCGTTTTCCGGCATAGTGTTGCAGGCTGCGGCGAAGATGGCGCCGGGGCTGGCGGGCGGCTCGGCCGACCTCGCGCCTTCAAACAAGACCTTTATAAACGGCGAGAAAACGGTCTGCGCATCCGATTTCAAAGGCCGCAACTTTCACTTCGGAATTCGCGAACACGCGATGGGAGCCGCGTTGAACGGCATGGCTCTCTATGGCGGTTTCATCCCCTACGGCGGTACGTTCCTGATTTTCTCGGATTACATGAGAGCCTCGATCAGGCTTGCCGCGCTGATGAAGCAGCAGGTGATTTATGTTTTCACGCACGACAGCTTCTATGTCGGCGAGGACGGCCCCACACATCAGCCTGTCGAGCATCTCAGCGCTCTTAGGGCCATACCGGGGCTGAATGTCATGAGACCCGCGGACGGAGTCGAGACGGCATACTCGTGGGCTGCCGCATTGCGGCGCACGGACGGGCCGACTATGCTTTCACTGACACGGCAGGGTGTACCGCTTATCGAGAGGGAAAGACCGCTGAAGCCCGCGGACTTCATGAAAGGCGGCTATGTGATCTCACACGAGACGGGAAGAGCGCCCGAAGTGGTGATACTCGCCGCGGGTTCTGAAGTGGGACTGGCGCTCGAAGCCAAAAAGCAACTCGGCGGCGCAGGCGACATGATACGGGTTGTTTCCATGCCGTGCCATGAACTTTTCGATCAGCAGACCGAGCGTTACAGACACAGTGTAATTCCGAAAGATTGCGATAATATTGTTGCTGTCGAGGCCGGTTCTCCGCAATGCTGGTACAAGTATGCCGGTCGCAATGGGCTGATGCTCGGCATAGATCATTTCGGAGAATCCGCACCGGGGAAGGTGCTCGCGGAGAAATTCGGGTTCACTCCGGACATAGTTGCAAGTAAGATAAAGGAAGCTTATTCACTGTAAAAAAACGGCATTTCCTGCACATAAGTTTTTGCCTCTTCGCTATTTAGTGTGGGTAGAATAATTATAGCGTTTATCAATAGTATCTTACGACTGAAACGCTACGCAGGATGGTAAAGAAATGCTGAAAAGAAATCTGTGAAAGCTGGAGACTCCAGTTACAGGCGTTTCCAAGGTAGACGATGAAACTCTGTGTGCCGTGCGCAAACCGCATTTGTTTGGCTACGAAAATGCGGCATGTTTGGTTCCGGCTTTGCCGGGTTTTGGCCCGCATTGGTGAAATATGCTGGTTAGAGCCAATTGCAAAATCATGATTCTGCTGCGGTCGGCTGCAATTGTCCATAGCTGCGTTGTCGGCATAAAATCGTCCTCAACATACTCTACAAGTATGCCTGCGAGGATTTTACACCTCCGTCTTGCTCTGAACAATTTCGCTCGACCTCGCTACGAACATAATTTTGCGATTGGCTCGTTAGCTCTTTGCCGTGAACGCTCTGCGGGCGGCTAGCGCGTTTGTATGGCACCGGGTATACTGCCTGGTGCCTGGCCGGGTTGCACCATATTCTCATATTTTTCGGATTCTTCGCGCATACCCAGTTCATTGTAAATCCGGGCAATCATGTATATATCGTTACTTTGTTCGCGCCCGTCGCGTTTCTTTTTAAAGAGGAGCGCGAGAGCCTGTTGCAGGTTGAATTCGGCCCTGTCGTATTGCCCCCATTGCTTGTAGATAATGCCGAGGAAAAAACGCGAGGAGATGTTGTCGGGGTCAAGCCCGGCAGCGGCCTCGAGCACGGAGACAGCCGGTTCATATCGTTCATCCGTATAGAAGTGTTCGCCTATATTCTGAAAGTAAACGGCAGTGATTTTACGCACCACAGGATCGTCCGCAAGTTTTGATTTTGCGAGCTCCAGGAGATCGGCGAATTCGATAGGGTCTTTGCCGTAGATATTCAATCTGAAAGTGTAGCTGGAAGGTGCGAATTGCATGAATGGATAAAGGCGTGATGAAAAAAGGCTGTCGATCCTGTTGAAGTAGACGCTGCGTCTTATGCTGTTCTGAACAGACATAGTTTCATAAATCATGCCAACAGTACCCTCGATAACGCGGCGTTTCAGCAGTTTTGACGAACCGCCGCCTGTCGCCGGAATAATTGCGGACAATTGCTTTAATATCTTTTCATAGTCGTCTTCGGAAGGTATGACGACGCCGGCGCCCTGTGATGCGCGAACGTACTTGCGATAGGAAGACTTTATAAGGTAGTACGGATAGACGACGGAAATGTCGCGCCGTTGTTTATTTGCGATCTGCATGAAGGAAATACCGTATAAATGATCTGGCCCTGGATCAATCAAAATCAAAGCGTCCCGCCTCATTCCGAGTGCAAGTTCGCGCAGAAATTCTTCGGAATAATCGCTTGCGGACAGCTTGACATTGTGTGAGTTGAAGAAAACAACCGGCGCAAGAAAAATAATGCCGACCGCAGCGATGGCGGTTTTCTTAGCACCGATGGACATTGCCGTCGACTGTACTGCAACTGCAACACAACATGTGCCGGAAATACATAATGAAATATTAAAAACAGCAAGATAGAAACTTCTCGCGTCGATATTGCAAAAGAGCAGGAACAGGAGAGCCGGCAGCGGGAGCCCCCACATCAACGCCCATTTCCCTTTAAACTGTTTATTGAAAAAGACAATCGCCGCGAGCCACCCGATAAGAAACAAAAAATAGGGGCCTGAAACAACATGTGCGAGCGCTATGAAATTATGGAGCATTTCGGAGGCATCGCCCGGATTCATGATTCTCGATGCGATATTCGACGCGGGCGCGAGAACTCCCAGCCAGGGCGGCAGCCTTGACTCGAAATTGACATATAAAGCATCCATGGTAACAAGATATGTAAGGGGTATTGTCGATAATGCCGCAAATGCGACAGCAGAAAAAACGAATCCTTTTTCTTTGAATTTACGGGTATTGTTTATGATGATAAGTGTCAGTAAAAACAAGATGAAGAAGGCAGTAAAACCGCTGTTCAGCAACATTATCCCCGCTGCGAGAAGAAAACAATAAATAGATGCGGCACTCGATTCAATAAGTGCTTTCGCGCCAAGAAATAAAATCAGGGCGTATAGAAAAAGAGTCCATGCGCCCGGCGATAGTGAAACGAAATATTCCGGCAGTCCGGGAATGAAATATATGGCGGCAACCGCAGCAAACGATCCGGCGGTCGAATGGGATAATTCCTTGACGGCATAGAAGATGAAAACTATAAATAAACTGAACAGCAACACGGATAAAAGATTCACACATGCGTTTTTCTCAGTAAAAGGAATAGCGTAAGAAAAGCGGCCGAGCATTTCCAGTACCGGATGCCCGAGAAGCGTCACTTTTTTCTGGACGGCGATGCCGGCGGCGAGTTCCGGAGACACGCCCCATCCGACTCCGCCGCTCATTTTTATCAGCCCGAGCAGGAACGTGCCGAGGAACAGCAGCGCAGGCAGGATATTAAGTTTTTTTGTCACTTATCGGCTCCGATTACATATACGTCTGCGATCTGCTCGGGCAGCATTTCGTCTGCTGAATAAATTTAATAATATCATGTCTCTTTTTCGTTCTTTTTATCCTTGTAAAATTCGTTGCCAATGCCCCTGTACAGAATCAGGCCCAGGATGGGAACGAGAAGAACAACGAACCAGAAAAGCTTGTCGAATATGCTGAAATCTTTTCTCCTGACACATTCTATTATGTGGTATATCCAGAAAATCACAAACAGCACAAGCAAGCCCTGTGCGCAATAGCCGAGTATCTGCTTTATATTACTTATGCTTAATTCCATAAACGTTTTCCCGAACGTTTCACTTTATCAATTCTAAATGACTGGTGTGTGAGTGTAAAGAAAAATCCCGCAGGTGTCTGATTTAAAGTGTGCTTAAAGACAAACAGAACGAGCCAATTGCAAAATTATGTTCGTAGCGAGGTCGAGCGAAATTGTTCGGAGCAAGGCGGAGGTATAAAATCCTCGCAGGCGTACTTGTAGAGTACGTCGAGGACGATTTTGTGCCGACAACGCAGCTATGGACAATAGCA
>JAJRTR010000118.1 GCA_024278215.1 bacterium | reverse complement strand
CGAAATTGTTCAGAGCAAGGCGGAGGTGTAAAATCCTCGCAGGCGTACTTGTAGAGTACGTCGAGGACGATTTCGCGCCGACAACGCAGCTATGGACAATAGCAGCCGACCGCAGCAGAATCAGAATTTTGCAATTGGCTCGATAATATAATTGATAAAATGAATTCAGACATTAAAAGGAAATCCGACCTGCCGGGAAGTGAGCTGCCACTGTGGGCCGCCTGTGTGTTTGTCGTGCTGGCGGCGGTGATACCATATCTGAATACGTTCGGCAACGACTTTGTCACTTATGACGATTACGACCTGATACTGAACAACAAGACTATCAGGACACTGGACGCTCGGAGCATCGGCGAGATGCTGTCGGCCTATCTGCCGGGTTCGCAGACGGATGTAAACCTGCCGCTGACGGCATTGACATGGGCGTTGAATTACAGAATCAGCGGTTATTCCGCATGGAGCTATCACTTGGGCAACATCCTGCTGCATGTGGCAGCGTGCGTGTTGCTGCTGTTGCTTTTTCGGTGCGGGCCGTGGGGCAGGGGAGTCGCGTTGTGGGCGGTGCTGCTGTTTGCGGTGCACCCGGTACATGTCGAGGCGGTGGCGTGGCTCGCGGCGAGGAAGGAACCGTTGAGCGCGGCGCTGCTGTTCGCGTCGCTTGCGACATTTATTTCGTTCGTTCGAAGCAGGAGCCTAGCGATTTCCGGTGTTGCGCTTCTTTGCTCGATTCTGTTGTGGACGGCGGCTCTGCTGGCAAAGCCGACGGCAGTAATATTGCCGGGACTTGCATTTGTGTGGCTGGCCGTGGTCGAGAGACGTGAGTCGCTGCGGAAGGGGATCGCCGGACTTGCGGTATTCGCGCTGCCGGGCGCGCTGTTCGTGTGGACACAGATGCAGGTACTCGCCGAGCGCAATGTTGTGTCCGGGCACCTGGGCGGCTCTTTTGCGATGACGCAGATGACCACAGGTTTCCTGCTGTTGCGATATGCGGGACTGCTTTTCGCTCCTGTGAACCTCAGCACACATTACATAATCAGGCTTCCCGAAGGATTGACGGACCCGCTCTATCTAGGGTGCTGGCTCGTTGTGCTGATGATCGCCGGTGCGGTCGTCGTCGCGGCGCGGCGGCGGCGCGGGGTGCTGTTCTATGCCGGCTGGTTTGTTGTAAGTCTGTTGCCGGTGCTGCACATCGTCCAGTTCCGGGCGGGCATGGCGGACCGCTATCTGTATGTTGCATCGGCGGCGTTCTGTCTCGGGGTCGCGGTTGCGGCGGGGAAACTAAGCGAGGCGGTCGAAGCGAGAAAAGCGGGGTCGACAACTATTGTGTTGATCGGGCTGCTTATATTGACAGTCACTTTTTCTTACGCGACATTCCAGAGAAATAAAGTGTGGCGAAACAGCGAAACGCTATGGTCGGACACAATAAAAAAGAATCCATTCAATACAATTGCGCTGAATAATCTCGGGAGCGAATATGAGAAAACAGGTCGGGTCGAGGAAGCGAAAGACCTTTATGTGAGAGCGATCAGGGCCGACCCCAATCATTTTGTGCCGTATGAAAACCTCGGAACGATATACGGGCGCAATGGGGACTACGCGCAGGCGGCGGAATACCTGGAAAAAGTGCAGAAGCTCGAGCCGGATATCCCGCGTGTGCTCCGGAAACTCAGCATGTCCTATGTGGAAACAGACAGGCCCGACGACGCGATCGGAATCGCGCGCAGAATGCTTGTGGCGGAGCCCGGCAGCGTGTGGGCGAATCAAATAATCTGCCGCAGCATGCTGGTGAAGAAGGATACCGCCTCCGCTGTCGGTTATTGCGCCGCAGCGGCAGAAGCAGCGCCGGGCGATATGCAGGCCGCCATGATATACGCGAACACACTCTTCCTGAACAAGCAGTATTCGGACGCCGCTTCGATATTCAGCGCACTGGCAAAAGCCTATCCCGATGCAATCTCTGTTTGGATAAATCTCGGGCTGTGCCGCTACATGGAGGGCGACCCGGCTGAGGCGGCAAAACTCTGGCGGCACGCGCTGCAACTCGACCCGCGCAATAAAAAAGCGAAAGAATATCTCGAACAGATGCGCATGATGAAGAAGCAGTGAACCCGACCCTGGTAGTTTCTGAACAAATAAAACGAGTATCGACACAGACATCACTGAGCCACGGATTATGCGATGGGAACTCAAACGTATTGCCGATGATCCTTCTTTCATCGGACAAAGAGAAAAACGCGGCCCAGAAAATAATTCTCCCGTGGACTTGTTTTGAATATGATATTTCCGCTCGGTGTCATATTGCTCCCGAACCAGTCGGGCAGTATGCCTTCCGGGTCGTAGAGACGGTTGAAGACATCCATGCTTCCCCTCGGTCCCATCAGGCAATAGAAGACCCATGCACGCTTGTGCCCGCGCATGAGTTCCCGGAGGTCTTCGCGACTATTAAGAGCGATGCCGCTTATGTCGTAGTATTGTTCGAGCAGCACGCGGCTTTTGTCCGCGTAATTCCATATTCGAAGATCAATGTTTTTATCCGTGTTCATGTAGTAGCTGAAAAGTTTTCCGCATTTTACGCCCGGAGTTATTACGACATCGTCCGGCTCATAACTGTTTGCCACAAGCCGCGCCGTATTTCTTATATTATCCGCATCGCTCGCTACCACCTGCATGTATACCTGGCTGACACCCAGCGGCAGCATCAGCAACGCCGCCGCCGCCAACTGGCCGGACTTGTTTTTTATCGACGCTATCAACATTGCGAGTATCGCATAAAAGAGGATCGAATACGGGATAAGGTATTTTGTGTGAAAAGCGACATCGGTAATATTCTTTGAGAAATAACCGATAAGAATAACACTCGACAGCAGTATTGTACTGAAACGCATACCCCGGCTCATCTGTCGCCTGAACAAAACCGACAAGAAAAGCCCGAGACATGCCAGCAGAGAAATAAAACAAGTATATAGAATAAACTTTTCGATCAGCCGGTCCCCGTGAAGGTTGTAGTATTCACCTGTAACGAACTGGAAGAAAACATCCGGTATATTGAGCAGGGACGCACCGAATCGATTGCTGATATTAAAAGCGGCGGGAGAAATGCCGCTGCCCCTGCGTGCGAGCTGCTTGAGAAATATCGGTAGCCACGGCAGGAAAAAAACACCCGCCATCACTGCCGCAAGTGCCATCTTCGGCCAGTCCCTGACCTGCTTTGCCTTCAGCGCTGCAAACGTGATAAACTGCGCCGCAACAAAGAAAAATCCGTAATAGTGCGACATGCAGCACAGTGCAGTCATCGCTCCGTACATCACGACATTGAGGGCTCTGTACGGCCTGAACATCAGCCGCCAGAAATAAAGTATTGACAGTGCTGTAAAGATATAAGAGAGATTCTGGTAACGCAGAATACAGGAATAATATGTGTGCAGCGGCGACAGTGCGATAATGATTATCCCGATCATGGCGGCTTCCGCACTTTCCGTTATCTCGACAAGTACGCGCCAGGCGATAAGCAGAAAAATAAGGTTCAGGACAAGTTCGCCCGACCGAAGGAATAATTCATTGCTGCTGATGTTGCTGAGTGCCCGGAGGAAAAAAAGGTCTATGAAACCTTTGTCGAGCTGGATAGCCGCCTGGAAGAAATCGCCGAACGACGATATTCGCGTCACAGAAAATTCGATCAGTTCTTCGGGGTCGAAAAAGCACCTGGTCATGAAAGCGATTCTCAGGGCCATTGCCACCGCCAGAACGACGAACAATGCGGGCAGCCTGTTTTTATCATCATTCATAGGCATGATTCTCTCGAACCTGTTTGCGGATGTTCGGTCACTAATTATCGCACATTAACTTTTCGGCTTTTCAAAAGCCAGAGGAAGAATTTGAAATTCTTGAGCGATACATCCGGGGGCACCGCGTGATCGATCGCCGGGAAGTAGCCGCCTTGCTCGAGCATGGCAGGTACTTTGCTCATGACTTCTTCTTCTATATCATCTTTCGTCTCCGCCAGCACGCGCTTGTCGAGTCCGCCGAATATTGCCGTTTTCGGGTGGTCTTCGCGCACTTTAAGAATGTCCATACCGGCTTGCACCTCGAACGGCAGCAGCATATTGACCCCTACTTCCTCGAATAGCGGAATGACCAGCGTGCAGTCGCCGTCCGTGTCTACCTGGAAGAACTCGATGCCGTTTTCTCTGGCGTCGTCTATGACTTCCCTGTAGTATGGCGTCATGAATTCCCTGAAAGTTTTCGGTGATATCAGAGGACCGTTGCGGAAACACATGTCTTCCCAGAAAGCGACCATCGTGATGTCGTAGCGTTTTGTCATCCGCCGCAGAGTTCCGCGGGTGAGTCTCACCCATGCTTTCGACATCGCGTGTATGACATCCGGCATGTCATAGTAAGCCAGCATCAGTTCCTCGTCGCCCAGCAGGTGGCGATGAAACCCGAACAACCCGGAGAACTGAACCACGAGAGGCAGCCCCTGTTTCGCGCAGAACGAGTTCATAATATCCCAGGCCGGGTTGATCGCCCGCCCCGGCATGTTCGGGCGCAGCCGCCAGCGCAACTGCCGGAAATCATCCATATTCTTCACAGGCGCTTCGAGAAAAAGCGGGACCGACGACGAACCGTCCGTGAATTCCTTGAACACTTTTCCCGCGCCGTCGCGCACTATCCGCCAGTTCTCGCCCTTCTCTATTGTTTTTCTTGCGAAAGGCGGGAAAAAACCTGGCTGCTCATGCGTGCCGACAGGGATCGGAACCCAGTAGTCATAATTAAAATAAAGGACCGCCACCAGCTCATTTATAACATATTTCGGGAGCCCTTCGCCGTACCAGCGGTCGAGTGTCTCTTTCCAGAAACCTATCGACGGCATAAAGAACGGCCTGTCTGTCTCCTCGAAGCGAAGTGTTGCCGTAAAGCGCTCTTTTACATTCATCGCAATGTCTCTTTCTTCCGGCCTCGCATGTTTGTGAATGATTTATCTATGACATTATTACATAAAAACGGGTAATTGTAATCCGCAAGCGCTTATTTGACAGGACGCTCGGGGGCAAACTATCATTCTAAAGAGCGCCTGCAATATTCTGATTCGGCTGCGGTCGACTGCAATCGGCTCAAACACCTGTAGATGCTTCGCTTCGCTCAGAATGACAAACCACGGATTTTGAGTATAACGGCGATAACAGAAAATCCTGGGATGCAAAAACGTCAGTTTTTGCGAAATGCGACTTTTTCACAGTTGCAACGACACAGTCGTTGCATCCCAGGAATTTCAGATGTACCGTTGCGAACAGTTACTTGTGAACGGATACGAAAGAATTTTGTGCATGGCACACACGATTATTCTTGAAAACACATAGTTCCGGCATCTAAAAAAACAGAGGAAAAATGAAACCGGAAAACAACCTGTTCAAAAAAAATCTGGAAGTGCTCGAGAGGCGATTCCCGGTCATCGCGTATCTCGTCGTAAATGTGAACGAAAACGACAGGGATAGAATTTGCATTGAAAAAAGCGAAGCGGGAGATGAAACCGCTTATGTGGTCACAGAAAGCGGCGGGAGGAAATATATAGAGAGCAGGATCGATCCGGAAAGAGCGGCAGCCGGAAAACTGCGGTTGATAGGCGGCCGGAAGAACGTGTTGCTGCTTGGCGTCGGCCTGGGATACCTGCTGAAACAGCTCCAGGCGAAGATCAATGATTTACATCGAATAATAATCACGGAAAAATATGTCGCGCTGCTTGCCGAAGCCCTCAAGCGCGCCGACATGACTGAAATCCTCGACAGGGAAGAAACACATATTATTCTCGGATACAATCCACCGGAAAATCATGTGCCGCAAGATACTGATGATTTTGTGACGATACGAAATCATTCGGGAACAGCGCCGGAAGATAAGTATTATCGCCAGGTGGTCCGCCGGATAAAACAACCACACTTTTACGTTCTGCCGGGCAGAGACGACGAACCGCTTAATGTACTGCTGATCTGTCAGGATTCGCTGAGAAGGGACAGGGTCGGGCTCTACGGATCACCCCCGCGGTTCTGCCCCACGCCGGAAATAGACGCTTTCTTCGAAGACGGAATTATTCTGGACGGAGTGTCGCCTTCCACATGGACGCCGACTGTCATCGCAAGCATTATCTCCGGCCTTCAGCCATGGGAGCACTGTGTACTGAAGGAAGTTTCATCGACCGACACGGAAAACCGCTACAAATTGCCCAACAGGAAATTCGTTTCCGCGACATATAACCTGTCATGTTTCAATAAACTGAAAATCTTTCTGAACGCGAATTACTGGCTCGTGTCGAGGCTGGGATACGGCAGAGGCTATCACGACAGCATCCCGAAAGGAGGTTGGCGCGGCGAGCAGTTCAATGTTCTCGCGAACGAATATTTTGCAAAGCTGGGCGACACGCCGTTTTTCATGTACATCCACTGTATGGACACCCATCAGCCTTATGTGAGTCTGCCCGAGGCGTCGGTGACTGTCGAGCAGATAGAAAAATTCGCGCCACGGGGCGGCCTGGTCGACCCTGTATATTCTCGTGATTTCACGGAAGAGTTGTCTGTTTACAACAGCGCCGTATATACGGCGGACTTGTATTTCGGACAAATAATAAAAATATTACAGATACACCGTTTGCTGGAAAAAACCATAGTTGTCTTCTTCTCCGACCATGGTGAAGAACTGCGCGAGCGCGGCCGCCTGCGCTACCCCAGGCACGGACACTCTCTTTACAATGAGACGTTGAATGTCCCGATAATGATTAAAGCGCCTCCATCACATCGCGGGATAGCGCGGGACCTGGTGCGCGACGGCCAGGGCAGGAGATTCAATCTGAAAAATCTCCTGCCGCTCCTCAGGTGCATCGAAACCGGAAACGAACCGGCGAAACCACTTTTCGACGACATGATATTCAGCATGACAGGATTCGAGGGTTTGCTCGCGTACGTAATTCATAATGACTTCAAACTTATCGCCGACCTGCAAAACAACACACGGCAACTTTTCAATCTCCGCGATGACGAGCGCGAATTGAACAACATACACACGCGAAACAACAGGCATGCCGGAGAACTCGAAAGTGCGCTCTTCGCCGAAATACCGCGGGACTTTACGATACCGGTAGATGAGTTTGAAACAAAACCGGACGACGAAGAGATGCGCGAGATAAAAAAACGACTCGAAGACCTTGGCTATGTATAGAGACCTGCACCGTATTCCGGACCGCGGTCGCCCCTGATGCGGCGTGTAAAATAGGGGCGCTTGCCGAGCCAATTGCAAAATTCTGATTCGGCTGCGGTCGGCTGCTATTGTCCATAGCTGTGTTGTCGGCGCGAAATCGTCCTCGACGTACTCTACAAGTACTCCTGCGAGGATTTTTCATCTCCACTTGACATCCGCTTTCACGAAAAAAGTTTTTCGCGCCAATACTATTGTCGGGAAATTGCCCTTAAGAATCTTTAATCCTTCCCAAAAATCATAAAATACGTTAACTTATATAATTGGTAACTATTGTAATATGGTCTTTATGGGAGGATATGCGCTTGATAACAACTAATGATTTCAGGAACGGCATGTATTTCAAATATGATGGCGAGATTCAGCAGGTCATTGAATTCCAGCATGTGAAACCGGGGAAAGGGCCCGCGTTCGTAAGGACGAAGATACGAAATGTGCGCACCGGCGCTGTTGTCGATAAAACGTTCAGGGCCGGTGAGAAAGTCGAGCAACTGCGTCTCGATCAACGTAAAATGGAGTATCTTTATCAGGACGGCGACGATTACGTGTTCATGGATCAGAAAACTTATGAACAGGTGAGCATAAGTAAGGATATGCTCGGCGAAAGGGTCAATTATCTGCTTGAAAATATGACGATAGATGTTCAGTTCAATGGCGATGAGATACTCGGCATCGAGCTGCCGCAGCACATGGAAATAGAGATCAAGTATACGGAACCCGGCGAGAAGGGAAACACTGTTTCGGGCGCTACGAAGAACGCCGAACTCGTAACCGGCGCGGTCGTGCAGGTTCCCCTGTTCATCGAGAGCGGCGAAGTTATCCGCATCGACACACGGGCCAACAGGTATATAGAACGCGCGAACAAATAGCAGTCCCGGCGGTAGATTCAAAGGATGTCATGTTATAATTATATACAGGTTTTCATCAGATGTTGTGATGTGTAATTGATCGGAGGACGGCAATGGCGACAGACGCTGAAATCGGCAGGATAGAAATATCGGACGAAGTTATCGGCACAATAGCGGGGATAGCGGTAAGCGAGATACCCGGAATAGCCGGAATGAAAGGTGGCCTTTTCGAGGACATCAGGCAGGCGACGACCGGAAAGAAGAAGTTCTCGGCAGGCATCAGGGTCGACAGGGATAATGAAAACGATTCTTTCTCAATCGATCTCGATATTATAATCGACTACGATGTCAAAGTTACCGACGTTGCGCGAAAGGCTCAGGAAATTGTCAAAACGAAGATCGAGTCGATCACTGGAAAAGCTGTCAGCGGCGTGAATATTCACATTGCCGACATCAGGCTGCCCGAGAATCTCCTGGTCGCCCCGAAAACAGAGGATTAAATGAAGGTTCTTTCATCACTAATAAGCCTTCTTTTCGATCTCGCGGTTTTATGCGCCGCGTGCGGCGTAATATATGTCGTTATCGAACCCGACGTTTTTTATTATGCAATGTCGGAAGCGAACACCCTGCTCGAGACGACGACAGGCAGAGTCGCAATCGGCGCGGTCGCGCTTTTTGTCGTTTTTCTTTTTTTCCTGCGCATACTTTTCGCCGCGTCGAAAGGCGACAAAACTTATGTTATCCGGCGCGACAGCGAGGGGACCCTCTCTGTCTCCGGCGCGACTATCAGAAAGCTCATCGAGGACATCGCGGGCGGGATGCTTCCGCAGGCGGTTGTCGAGGCGCTGAATGTCAAACCGCAGAATGACGCTCTGCGCATCGCTCTGAAAATTGAAGTCGACATGGCAAACACCAATCTGAAGGACTACAGCGTCGAACTGAACAGAAAAATAAGAAACTATTTCAGCGAGAGTCTCGGAATAACAATAGACGCGCTTGACATCCAGGCTTCAGCCGCCGCCGGAGCGGTGGTCCCGGAACCGACCGGGCTGGAGAAACCGGACTGATATGAACCGGAACGATTTTATGAAAAATAATATCGGGAAAATATTTATGGCAATAGTTTTCGCCGTTTTCGGAGTCCTGTTCCTGACGCTTGGTTTTTTCAAGACGCTGTTTGTAATATTTCTCGCCGTGCTGGGTTTCTTTATCGGATACGCAGTCGATGATCCGGAGATTATCAAAAGGATATTAAATAATTATTTTGGGAAGTAATTCAATATGTCTCGCAACAAGGCGCGTCTCGTGGCCATGCAATCCCTTTTTCAACTTGATACAGGCAAAGACGGCCTCGAGCATGTTATGCGCGAGCGGGCGCTCGAGGAAGGACTCGCCGAGCGCGATCAGTTATATCTCGAACGTGTCGTGAATTATGTGATGATCAACCAGGAAAAGATTGATGAAATCATCCGCAGATATTCCATCGACTGGGACCTGCACAGGCTCGGCAAGGTCGATCGTTCGATTCTGAGGCTTGCCGTGGGTGAAATTCTTTTCGCGGACGACATTCCGATAAGTGTGTCGATAAACGAAGCGGTCCGACTCGCTAAAAGATACGGAATGGAACACGCGGCGAAGTTTATCAACGGTATCCTTGGAAAGTTCTGCCGCGAGGAGCCGGGCGTTTGTTCGGATGAAGATATGCCGGTCGGCAACGCCGAAAGTTGAAACCGGATAGATATTCCGTCGGCCCCCGGATCGTAATAACGTGTTCCGAAATTGTTTTACACAGAAAATCACAGATATAAAATGGATTATTCCAACCGGAAATCAGCAGCCGGCTCAGAACCGGAAAATGTTCTCACTGTCACTGACGTCAACAGGCATGTGAAGAGAAATATCGAGTCTGATCCAGGACTCAACGATGTCTGGATAAAGGGCGAAATATCAAACTTCACGCATCATGCTTCCGGCCACATGTACTTTTCGCTGAAGGATAAGAACGCGCAAATTCGGTGTGTGATGTTCAGTCGTTTCGCGGGAACACTGCGCGAGAAGCCGAAGGCGGGCGCCGAGGTGCTGGCCTACGGCAGCGTGAGCGTTTATGAGAAGCGGGGCGAATATCAGCTATACATCAGGTATATGCAGCCGGCCGGTATGGGCGC
The DNA here is from genome assembly GCA_024278215.1 of bacterium. Lineage (GTDB taxonomy): Bacteria > UBP15 > UBA6099 > UBA6099 > JAJRTR01 > JAJRTR01. The sequence goes on along the minus strand of JAJRTR010000118.1, from coordinate 4,874 downwards.
GCTGTTCCTCGAATTCGAGAAACTGAAAAAGAAACTTGCCGCCGAGGGTTTGTTCGATAGTGAACGCAAGAGTGAGATACCGAAGTTCCCGAAAAGGATAGCGGTTGTCACATCGCCGACGGGAGCCGCGGTGCGTGATGTCATAAATGTTATCTCGCGGCGTTACCCGGCTGTCGAAGTGACGATAGCGCCGGCGGTGGTGCAGGGCGACGCCGCGCCCGCGAGTATTCGGGCAGCACTCGCCAAGGCAGCGCAACTGCCGCGCCTCGACACTATTCTGATAGTTCGCGGCGGCGGCTCGATAGAAGACCTGTGGGGTTTCAACGACGAGTCGCTCGCGCGCGACATCGCGGCATGTACGGTGCCGATTATATCCGGTGTCGGGCATGAGACGGATTTCACGATTGCCGATTTCGTGTCCGACCTGCGCGCGCCGACTCCATCCGCGGCGGCGGAAGTGTCCGTACCCGACCTCACCGAACTTGTCGCAGGTCTCAACAACGTCGAAAACAGGCTGCTTCGCATCACAAAGGACTCTATACGCTATTTCAATACCCGTATAGATACTGTCTCCGCCACGGTATCTTACAGGCGGCTGCTGGACGAGATCGACCGGAAAAGGCAGTATCTCGACGACCTCATGAATGTGGCGAAAAAGCAGTTGGTGTATGATTGCAGATCACTGCGCGAACGTATCGAGTCGCTCGGCAAGCAATTGAACGGACTGGACCCGAAGCGAGTGTTGCAAAGAGGCTATTCCGTGACGCGCGACGCGCGGACCGGAAAAATCATAAGGTCTGTAAAATCTGTAAAGAACGGCCAACTGCTGAATGTTTCACTCGGCGACGGCGATATACTCACAAGGGCCGACCTCAAGGCGAATGAATCGCAGGGCGCGCTGGATTTCGATTAAAAACCACGCGGCCCGTGAAAACCCGCGCGCTGATTCCATAATATGTCGGCTCGCGGCGTCTCGAAGCAAAAACACTTTTTGCAAATCTAACTTTTACTGAATGGTGACAAATGGCAAAGAAAAAAGAACCGGCGTTTGAAGAAAAACTCGAAAAACTCGAAGGTATAGTAGAAAAAGTGGAAAAGGGCGAACTCGGCCTCGAAGACACTATCAGGCAGTTCGAGGAAGGCATGAAGCTTATCAAAGACTGCCGAAAAACACTTGATGAGGCGGAACTGCGCATAAACAAACTCATCGACGAACCGGATGTGACAGAGCCGTTCATGCCTGAAGTATGATGTGCGCGACCGGGGAATATGAAGCATTACAGGGCCGGTCACAGGCGGAACGTGTGCTGCATACCGGCAATGATGTTGCAGGGACGGGGCACCGAAACGCTATTCGGGAGGATGAAAAATGAGAGTAAAGATGACCCAGGAATTTGACGCGCCGCTGGATATCGTGCTGCGGGCGAAAGACGAACGATACGATCATATCGACAGGATCGACGGACTCAAGAAGCTGAACTTTACCGAAGTCGACGAAGACGACAAGACAGTAAAAACCACAAGGCCGTTCGATGTCGATATGTCGAAAACGCCTGCCGCCGTGCGTAAGATGCTTCCGCCCGACATGTTCAGCTTTGTCGAGACAGCAGTGTGGGACAAGGAAAAGAAACAGGTGGAATGGGAAATGAAGTCAAAGGCGAAAAAGAAGCTTGTGTGGAAGGGTATCACAAGCTATAAGTCTAAAGGCGGCAAAACTGAACGGAACATCGATTGCACTATCAAAGTGAAAGTTCCTTTCATCGGCGATGCGATTGAGAAAACTATGGCGTCCGGGTTCAAAAAAAGTATGGAAAAAGAATTCCGCACAATCGACCGGATGGCACAGTTGATTATAAACGGAGAAGTGTGAATGCCGCTCGACCGGGTTGAAGCCGGGTAAGTTGCACCGGAAATTATTATGACTGACTTTGCGGAAACAAAAGAACTGAATGTGCCCGGCGCGAAGATTTCGTATCTGAAGTCCGGGGCAGGCCCGGCACTGGTGATGATACACGGCATTATGTCCAACAGCATCGATTTCGGATTCCAGTTTGAGGAATTCTCAGACAGGTACACTTGCATAGCGCCGGATATTCGCGGTTGCGGCAGGTCTACGGCGGATGATCCGCGCAATGTCACTATAGCCGACGCGGCGGACGACGTTCTTGCCGTGGCGAATGCCGAACTCGGAGCGGATGCCTCGTTCATAGTCGCAGGCCATTCATTCGGCGGCATAATCGCATTCGACATGCTTTCCCGTTACCCGCAGCGGATAGAAGCGATAATTGCTGTTTCGACGCCTGTGATGCTGGGCTCGAATATTCTGCTTAAGCCGCTTGTTCCATTACTTTCTTTACTGTTGCCTGTTGCGGCACCGCTTATTGAGAATGAAGCGTTGTTGAATTTCTACACGCTCACATTGAATATGAGCTCGAAGAATGTGACCGGGGCGACCCGTCGTCTGCTGTCACAGAGAAACAGGCATGTTGATAAATCGGACCTGGCTGTGACGAGTGCGTTGATGTCGTCGGTGATGCGCTGGGAACTGTCTGATATGCCGGTGGAAGGACTGCCTGCCTTGCTGGTGTATGGTGATCGCGACATGATGTTTACCGGGAGAGACGCCCGCGCTGTCGCAGGAAAATATCCCGGCGTTGAGACAGTGATAATAAAGGGAACAAGGCATTCGCCTATGAATGAAAAACCTGCCGATTTCAATGAAGTCGTGTGTGATTTCCTGGAACGAAACAATGATGATGTATTGTAATAATTCGACTGAGTATAAGTTGGGACAGTTACAGAAAACTTTGTTTCCGAACATTTTTCCGTTCATAACTTAATATTATAATACAGGCAGTTGTGCAACATTGAATTCGGCGTGACCGTTGATATAGAATAAACTGAAAATTCAGGATGGAGAATGCTTTTAACCCGCATATTTCACAAATGCGGGTTAAAACAAGACTGAAGCGGTCGGCAATACAAACATTGCATTCGCCGCGCAAAAGGTGTGCGACAAAAAAGGGTTATGGTATTTTGCAGCGGGAATATGCAGACAACAGTGGCGGGCAACGCCGTTTCCGGGTGGTACCCGTATCTGTTTTCCACGCGCAATGACATGTAAACAGGGAACAGATAATTATGATCAAGAAATTCCTTCAGATGTTTTTCGATGAAAATAAAAAAGTGCTTGCCAGAATCGATAAGATAGTACAGCGCGTCAATGTCCACAGTGATGAGATGGCCTCACTGGACGATAAAGCGCTGAGGGAAAAGACCGGCGAGTTCAGGCAGCGGATCGAACAGGGCGAAAGTCTCGACTCGCTGTTGCCTGAAGCGTTCGCGGTTTGCCGCGAGGCGGCGGACAGACACTGCAATCCCGGCGGTAACTGCTCGGTTTTTTTCTGGGAGAACGACAAGATCAAAAGGCTGATCAGCGACGAAGACGTAAAGAAAACCATCCACGAGGTGAAGGCCAGACTCAATGAAGGAGAAAAAATAGAAGACATACTATTGCCCGCGTCCTTTTACCACAAATTGCGCGCGCTCGACGTCAGGGGCACACGGATGCGACCGTTCGATGTGCAGATCACAGGCGGCATTGTGCTGCACGAAGGCAATATCGCTGAGATGAAAACCGGTGAAGGAAAAACTCTTTCATCGACCATGCCCGTCTATCTTAACGCACTCAGCGGCAAGGGCGTGCATGTAGTCACAGTCAACGATTACCTTGCCAAACGCGACAGTAACTGGATGGGCTCGATCTACAAATCGCTCGGACTATCCATCGGAGTAATCCAGCATGATATGGACAGTGTAAAGCGGCGCGAGGCGTACAACTGCGATATTACTTACGGCACGAACAATGAATTCGGATTCGATTACCTGCGCGACAACATGGTGCTGAGGCGCGAACACATGGTACAGCGCGAACACAATTACGCCATTGTCGACGAAGTGGACAGCATCCTCGTGGACGAAGCCCGCACACCGCTGATTATTTCCGGGCAGGCCGAGCAGGACGTAAGCATATACTACAGGGTCAACAAAGCTGTCGGAAAACTCATGGGCAACGAGGAGCTCTATGAGTTTGATGAAAAAGAACACACGGCAAATCTTACGGAAGAAGGCCAGGAGTATATAGCGAAACAACTGAATATGCCCGACCTCTATGACTGGGGCCAGAACTTCGACCCCACCACCGCCACCGAACGCGACCATCAGAAGTTGCAGCACTACAACGAAATCATCAGCACCATCGCCAGTTCTGTTAAAGCATACACGCTTTTCAAATCTGACCGCGACTACATAGTGAAGGACGGCCAGGTGATCATTGTCGATGAATTCACCGGGCGGCTCATGTACGGGCGGCGCTACAGCGAGGGGCTCCACCAGTCTATCGAAGCCAAGGAAGGCGTAAAAATCGAGCACGAGAGCCAGACTCTCGCTTCCATCACTTTTCAGAACTACTTCCGCATGTACGATAAACTTGCCGGCATGACCGGAACAGCGAAAACAGAGGAAGATGAGTTCTCAAAGATTTACGGTCTCGACGTTGTGGTCATTCCAACCAACCTGCCGCTTGCGCGAATCGATTATCCCGATGTGATATATAAAACGCAAAAGGCGAAATATAAAGCTGTCGTCGAAAATATTGTCGAATGCCACAAACGCAACCAGCCGGTCCTGGTAGGCACCGTATCGGTCGAGAAGTCCGAACTGCTCAGCCAGATGCTGTTGCGAAAAGGAGTCTCTCATAATGTTCTCAATGCTAAACATCACGAGCGTGAAGCGGAAATAGTAGCGGAAGCGGGCCGCAAGGGACAGGTTACTATCGCTACCAACATGGCGGGGCGCGGCACCGACATCGTGCT
>JAJRTR010000117.1 GCA_024278215.1 bacterium | reverse complement strand
CTGAAGAAAAAAGTAAAGTTACTTGTACGGAACCTCGGCCTCAAATTTGTACTAATGAATATAAACCCGTTTGTGCGACATTAGAAGATGGTAAACAGGAATCCTATGCAACAGGCTGTACTGCCTGTGCCGATAAATTTGTTTTATCGTATCGAAATAGTGTTTGTGAGTAATATTATTTTTTAAGTTAAACAAAATAGTTAAGCCGGATTATAATTTTTTGAAATTTAAATTTACTCCTGAATTTTCAGCCGTTTTTATCATACCGGTTTTAGTGTTAATTAACATGCCACTGTATGCTGCGGTTGAGTATGATGTTGTAGAAGAAACAGAAAAAGGGCGGGATCACCGTATCCCGACTCAACCTATCTGTATTATAACAGGCAGTGTGCTGTTCGATATTGGGCAGTGCGATACAAAACTTCCGGAAACTGACCTCAATCATTATTCTTACCCCGCATATTTCACCAGGTCCGGGTTAATGCCTCTTGTTAATACACCCGCTGTGTATTTCCCTGTGATTATTTTTCGCAAATTTACGAGTCTGGCACGGTTCTTGATCATACAATTTGCAAATCTAAAGAAAGGGAGTGATTCGCATGATGAAGAAGTATGCGGCAACAATCGTAGCAGTGCTGGCGCTCGTGGCTCTGGGAGGATACGGCTTCGCAGCCGGTGGAGGAAATGGACAGGGCGCGGGGGCCCATCAGATGCAGGGCAACATGCAAGGTATGATGATGGGGGGCGCACATGGAATGATGGGACAGGGCATGCATTCGCAGAATAATGCCGACTTGATTTCCAGAGATGCCGCCCGCAAAGCAGCGGAGACATTCGTAAAGGCCAGGCTCAATGATGCGACCGTAGGAGAAGTCGAGCAGACGACACATGGCATGATGGGTTGGGGATGGACGCTGTACAAGGCCGATGTGAAGTTCTCCGACGGCACCAGGGAGGTTCTGCTGGTCGACGCGACAACCGGCAAGCCCTTCGCTCTGGTTTCCGAAGAGCACTATGCCTCCATGCCCTGCCACGGAGCGACAAATACCACTGCCAAAACCAGCCAGTGGCATTGCGGCAACCAGTACGTCACACAAACAGGCGGTTCCAATTCTTCCGAAAACTGGGATCTGCCCGACGACATCAACTGGTAATGATTTCGGGCCGGGCTCCCGCCGGGACACACCCGGTGGGAGCCGGTGGTCCCTATCCTGTGCATAATCACTTATTACTGAAAACTCAACGATGACGACTATGGATATACGAGAGGGGAATGTCAATGAAGAACAATTTCAGAATCCTTATTGTGGAAGACGAAGAAAGCTACCGGGAAATATACGAACAGTGGTTGCAGGGCGATGGACGGGAAATAATAAAGACCGCCTCGACGGAAGAAGCCTTGCGTATTGTCGACAAGTTCCCTCCCGATGCTGTCATCCTGGATATCGGGCTCCCCGAGGCCGACGGCATCGAGTTCCTGCGGCAGATATTCCAGGACAAGCAGGTGCCCGATATCCCTGTGTTCATAGTTTCCGGCTGCGGGGAACTGTCGACACGCCTTTCCGGTTTCATCAAAGGGGCTCGACGGTATTTCATCAAACCGGTCGACCGCGAAGACCTGACGCATTGCATAGATAACGCTGAGAATAAAGCGAGACCGGAAAACCGGGAAAAGGGGAAACCATCAACACTTAGATCGATTCCATGAGTGGAGGTGAGCGATGTGTTCTATACGGTTTTTATAATATTGATACTTCTGACATGTTTCAGCCTGATAGTAGTGCTCATGGTCGTGTCGTTCCGGAATTTCGAGACGATGAATCCTGATGTTCCGCCTGAAGACAAGCATTTTTCAGATAATGACACGAGAGAACAAAACAAAAAAGGTAATAATGAAAACGATAACCATGGAGCCGCATGAATGCAGGATATTTGTTGAGCATCTGTCCATTTATGAGGAGGCACGCGATGAACAATACCGAAATGAATACAAAATACAACAGCAATAGAAATGCGGATACGAAAATCGACATGCTCGCTACTGACGAGGCGCGTTTGATATACGACCGGCACGCCGGTACTTACGATATTTGTTCATTGCCGATGGAATTGATGGCCGGGACCGCTAGGAGACAGGAGTTGTTCCAGGGTTTGAAACCAGGCGATAGTGTCATAGAAATCGGAGTCGGAACCGGTCGCAACATTCCGCATTACCCGGATAATATCCAGGTAACGGCAATTGATTTCAGTGAGAGAATGCTCGATAATGCAAAGCGCAGAGCAGAGAAACTGAATGTTGAAAATGTTGACTTCCATCTTGCAGATGTGCAGGAACTCCCCTTTGAAAACAATTCGTTCGACAGGGCTGTAACGACTTTTGTTTTCTGCAGTGTGCCGGACCCGCTGAAAGGGCTCTCAGAGGTGAATCGTGTACTCAAACCGGGCGCGCGATTCGACCTTCTCGACAACATGACGTACAGAATGATGGGTGCACATATCAACAGAAAAACAATGGACAATATACGACTTTCCGGCTTTCATGTCGAGAGAGAAGACAACCTGTTTCTTGACGTCGTAAAACGTATCAGCACCGTACCGGTATGCTCGAAATACACTTAGACGCAATACCGGTCAGTTAACAAGTTCATGCTTGAAGCGGGAATCCATTTTACAATTCCATGAACAATAGTTCTATTCTTTCAAAATCTCCGGTAATGTGATAAAGTCATACCTGATCAGGGAATCCATAAAATACACAAGGGGGGAATTTCCATGCCTATAGATGTTGAAAAAGCAATGTCGGCTCCGTTGAAGCCTATCGAGTTCGAATACAACTTCAAGGATGTCATCCTGTATGCGCTCGGTATCGGCGCCGGCGTGCCGCCGACGGACAAGGACCAGCTCGGGTTTACCTATGAGAGCGGACTGAAAGTGCTGCCGACCTACGGTGTTGTGCCACCCTTCGCCGCCCTGGCCGGTGTTATGGGACATCCGGGGCTTGACTTCAACCCGATGATGCTGCTCCACGGCGAGCAATTCCTCGAAATACGCAAGACGCCGATTCCTGTAAAAGGGAAACTGGTGAACAAACCTTCAATCCAGGCTATCTACGACAAGGGCAAAGGCGCTCTTGTGCTGCTCGATTGCCTGACGGAAACCGCCGATGGCGAAGCTCTTTTCTTCAACACTTTTTCACTGTTCCTGCGTGGCGAAGGCGGTTTCGGCGGCGAGAGCGGTCCAAAAGCCGAAAACGAAGCGCCCGACCGCGACCCTGACGAAACTATCGAGATGAAAACACTACCGCAGCAAGCGCTCCTCTACAGGCTTTCCGGTGACCTCAATCCTCTTCATGCCGACCCGAATTTCGCTGCAATGGGTGGGTTCGAAAAACCGATCCTTCACGGGCTCTGCACGTTCGGCCACGTTGGACGCGCAGTGCTCCAGGCATACTGCGCCAACGATCCCGGCAAGTTCAAAAGCATCAAGGTCCGCTTCGCCGGCAGTGTCTATCCGGGCGAAACAATCATCACGCAGATGTGGAGGGAAAACGACGATACAATCCTGCTCAAAGCGAAAGTTGCAGAACGTGGTATCGACGTTATCACCAATGCCGCAGTAAAATTAAACGTATAGTTTGCGGAACTTTGCAGCAGATTATACAACTAAACCTGTACATATTATCTGAAGATGCAGTCTGCGAAAAAACAGTTGTAAAAGCGCGCTATAGTATCTTGCATCAGGGTTGGTATTTTGAAGACAACTGGGCTAAAATACAAGATGTTTAACAACCTTATCTCGGGCTTCGGTACAGGTATTTGGAAGCATTTCAATAGAACGGGTTCGGTGTGACAGAGGAGAATATAAAACACGAGTCCGCACTACAAAGCGATGGCAATGTACGGTAGTGAAATGGAAAGAACTCGGATTTCGGACTAAAGGTACCGGGTAAATATTTGTGATAAAGGAGATGTAGAGAAAATGGAGCGTTTTGAATTATTGAACAAGCTTGCTACACCGATGGACAAAGTGCTCGAGGGCGCTTTTGGCCTGGTGAAGCAGGTGGGCGTTTACGACTCGGTTCGTGATGCCATGGCGGATATGATAAAAACAAACATGAGGAATGGATTCGAGAAAAACAACGATCTTGAGATAATAGGTCTCGAGAACATTCCTGAAAGCGGAGCGATAGTGGCGGCGAATCACCAGAGTTGGCTGGATGCGCAGGTGCTCGGCTCGATGAGCGAGAGGAAGCTTCATTTTATTGCGAAAAGCGATTTTGTAGACTGGCCTGTGCTGAGCAAGATGATCGAGTTAAGTGAATCCGTATATATAAAGCGCGGCGGGGACAACGACGGACTGAGCGATATTGTGGAAAAACTTAAGGAAGGCTGGCTCATAGCGATATTCCCTGAGGGTACGATCCCGGGCGAGGAAGAGGTGTCGAGGGCCGAGCTCGAGCCGGAGACAGGACTTCTGCGCGGCCATACGGGAGTCGTGCGCATGGCGATACGAGCCGGTGTGCCGATCATTCCAGCAGGTATTTCCGGCACAGGCCAGGCGTTTCCGCCCGAGGCTTATCCACGCCTTGAGATGCCGCCTGTGCAGAAAAAGCTTCCGATCACGATTCGCTACGGCAAACCCATACATTTCAAGGAAACCGATATGAAGGATGTCGACAGGAAGAAACTGCGCAAGTATACCAACCAGGTGATGAAAGCGATATCCGACCTTGTCGACCATGACCGATGTTTTGTCCCGATTGAAGTGCCCATCAAGGAACCGGACACGCGCGGGCTGACATTTTACCCGAAAAAGAGCGGCAAATCGGAATGGGGCGCGCTGGTCCTGCACGGCTTCACATCTCACATCAGTTGCGTGTCGCCGCTCGCTCCGTATCTCGAGGACAGGGGCATAGCATACAGGTTCCCGATCCTCCGCGGCCACGGCACGGTGCCGCATGATATGGTCGGCACGACTTATGACGACTGGTATTAGGACGCCGAAGCGGCGCTCGAGGAATTATCCGAACATGCGGAGAAGATCATTGTGTGCGGTCACTCTATGGGCGGGCTGGTGTCGCTCGACCTCGGCATCAAGCGGCCTGAACTCATCGACGATGTTATTCTTCTCGCGCCTGCCCTCAAGTTTGCAGACCCGATGTCTGCTCTCACACCCGTGTTGAGCAAGGTCTTTAAATACTGGGACAGTCCCAACGCATACGCAGACGATTTCTGCAAGGAGCAGAACAACCGCAATTACCCGTTCTTCGCCACAGAATCATTCGCGTCTCTCTTTCATGCCGCGGGCGATGTCGAAAAACGGCTTAAAAAGTTCAATCTGCCGTTGTTTATTGTGCAATCAAAGAATGACACGGTGGTGTCGCCACGAGTCGGGCGTATAATCCCGCAAAAGATCAAATCGACGGATAAGAAAGTTGTCTGGTTCAAGAAATCCGGTCACGAGATGCTTTTGGACCTTGAGGCGGATAAAGTGCTCGAAACTATCGACTCGCACATCGCCGAAGTCACCGGCCTTGAAAAAAGCCGGAAAGCTTCAGCGAAAACTGAGAAGAAAAAAGCTTCAGCGAAAAAATAGTTGTAAAATTCAGAAGTTGAAACAGGTATGAAAAGAACCGGGCTTCGGCCCGGTTCTTTTCATAATGCACAGTATCACCGTCACAGGATACAGCATCTTTTCTGCCGTTACGAAAGAGCGGAAAACGGGACTCGAACCCGCGACCCTCAGCTTGGGAAGCTGATGCTCTACCAACTGAGCTATTTCCGCATATTACTACGACGCATTTTACTCCGCCGGGGCACTTTTTTCAATATCGTTGATCAGGATTTTGAAATTGGATGATACCAGTGTCGCGCCAACGATGAAAAGATGTAAGGGAATAATTTAGTTGAAAGAGCAGAAAAAGGGCGGGATCTCCGTATCCCGCCTCAGCATATTTTGTGATAACTGTTTGTGTTGCTCTCTGCACATTTTTCGAGAGGTGCAGCAGGGTTAAAAGAGGTACGGCGGGATTGAGGTTTTTCCATGTAGAACATACTTCTCAAGCGGTCCATATAGTTAAAAGAGCCAGTTGCAAAATTATGTTCGAAGCGAGGTCGAGCGAAATTGGTCGGAAGCAAGGCGGAGGTGCAAAATCCCCGCAGGCGTACTTGTAGAGTACGTCGAGGATGATTTTGTGCCGACAACGCAACTGTTAACAATTGCAGCCGACCGTAGCCGAATCAGAATTTTGCAATTGGCTCAAAAGGCGTTTTAAGGTTTTCCTTCAGGTACTATATGCTATGTCCCGCATATCTCACCAATGCGGGGCGGGGCCGGAATCGGGATAGTGATACAAACATTCCATAACATTCACTCGCATCTCTTTTCTTTGTTTTCCCTGCATTGGCAACCTTTGTGCCGGATGTATATTTTGAGCTCGACAGGGTCGTTGCCGGGAATGTCCAATTTAAAGAAATTGTCCTTAAAATACCAGTCGCCTTTCTGGTAGACTTTGTCGTTGCCTGCGGCTACGGCATAGGGTTCCGCCTCGAGCCACGCGCCGAATTCGCCGCCTTCGCGAAGTCCGACCAGCAGGTATTCATCTTCATATTCCGTTTTGGTTATCGCCGCGGTGGAAAGATATTTATTCAGCAGGCCGATGGGCGCCGCGCCGTCGATTATCGGTACTATTACATACAGCCGGCTTCCGAACTCGGGCAGATTTACCGGGAGTCTGCCTTTGTGATGCACATGTTTCAGCACACCGGTTATATGTTCATATACGGCGAAGTATTTGCCGTCGAGGTTTTCGACATCCGACGGCGACACCGTGCCCATGACGCGACCGCCCGAGCCCAGCACGTTGAAGGCCGCGAGGATACCTGTGTCGCCGACATGTGTGAATGCCTTCAGAGGTACTGCTTCGACAGCGGGATCGACGAACAGCGAGTCGCGTGTGGGATATGGCGGGTGGTCCGCGCGCGGCAGCGTGCCGTCATTGAAAACAAGCTTCCACAGCAGGTCCCAATTCTGCATGCCGGGTGTGTCTGTGACATAAACCGGGCCGCCGCTGATCGCTCGCAGCACACTGTGCATTTCCGCCTGCGGGTGATGTGACTGGAACATGTCGAAGTCCGGCCAGGCGAGTTCGGAGTACCACAATGAATTGTAAATATTGTGCAGTACGTGCGTGCGGGCGTTGTCGGGGACATTGGGGAAGAAGTCGTCGCTGCTGCGCGCGATATTCGATTTCATCCAGTAATAAATATTTTCGATGGTCATGCACATGCAATTTATGATCGCGTTGTCGAAGTTCTTTTCGACGGACATCTGGAGGTTCTGCTGCCAGCCCAGGGATGCGTAGCTGATCGGCATCAAGTGCATTGTAAAGTTGTGGGCCGAACTCTGGTTGTCGACCTTCACGAAGTCGATCCCTTCGCTTTTGAGTTTTTCATGGTATGCGTTGAAAAAACGAAGTCCTTTCCTTTTCTTCGGGTTGGGAAACAGTGAACCGCCCAATGATTTCATGAGTGACTTGCCGTAATTTCTGTAGATTTCCGAATTTTCGGCGATTCCGTCCCAGTAGCCCTGGTATGTGTGCCACACACCGACCCACGAAATGCCGTATTCATTTTTGAGTGTATCGGTGAGCGCTTTCATGCCGCCGGGAAACTTTTTGTTTGCGTCGAAGCTGTAAAGTTTGCGCTGGTTCCGGTCTTCGCCGATATCCTGCCATCCGTCATCCACAAGGATATATCTCAGCGGGAAATTGTTTTCTTTGAACGAAGCCGCCGCGCTGATTATATCTTCGCTGCGCACTGCCGAATGAAAGGCGTTCCACGAGCACCATCCGAAGTGGTTGAATATATCCGGGTATTCTTTTTCCGTGCGAAGTTTGCCCGGAGTACCCATGAAATCGAAACCGACTTTGTAGAGTCTGTGTATGGTTTCGTAGGGATCGAGCCCCCAAGCGACAGCCATTGCCGGAGCGACATCGGGGATGAAACCCGAGTCGTAGCTCGACATAGCTACCGAGAGTTTTTCCCTGTGCGGACAGAAATCGCTGCGCATGCCGCCGCCCACGAGTGGTATCGCCGCGCCGTAACCCGCGACGTCGTCCTTCCAGATAATGAATTGCGTGTGGCGGGGAAGATCGCCGGGTTTGTCGGCGAAAGAGGGGCGTGTCCAGTGATCTTTGTACCGCTCAGCGCCCATCGCGGAAGTGAACGCCGGCATGTCGTTTATTACGAGTCGCAGCCCGCTCTCCGGACGCAGGTTCATTTCTCCTTCATAATCGAAAGCGACGGCCACCGCTTTCATGTCGTGATAGATCGTAAGATGAAGATATAGAATATCTTCCGCGCCCGATTCGCTGTAGATGAGTGTCGTTGTGCTTATCCTGCCCAGCTCCGTGTCTTCAGGTTTCGACTCTGCTACACTTGTAAGCTTTAGCGAGCCGTCGCGCGGCGTCAGTGTCTTCTGCATTCCCTGTATTTCCGGGAACATTCCGAGTATGAACTGATGTCCGTCGACGACAATATCCACACTGTTGTTGTCGGGGTGTACTCCCATATTTATCGCTCCGATGCAGGGGCAGGCCGAAGCGGCCATGATTGTGATTACAGCTATAAAGGCATAAGCGCGTCTCATAAAACAGTCTCCGTATCGTTCGGTGTGAAGCCCGCGTCGAAGGGACCCCGGCGGCTCCAGTTCTCCAGCATACGTATCAGCGGGATAAGTTTGTTTGTGAAGTTTCTGAAACTACCGGGTTCGACGGAACACTTCCGTGAGATGTCGAGCATCGAGTACATTTCGCGGCATTCGTCGGTGAGATCGTCCATGCCCAGATGTTCCATATTGTGTACGATATCCTTGATCATCTTCTGCATTGCGGCAGTGATGGAGTCGAGTCGCCGGTGCAGGTCGGCGGCAGCTTCGCGGCTGGAGTGTAAGTTCAACTCGTCGAGTTCGTCGAGCATATTTGATGATAGAACCTGAAGTTCGCTGCCAAGCTGCCGCACTCTGGTTTTCCGTATTTCGCGGTCCAAAAACGCGCCTCCGTCAGTGTTTTATAAGGGGAAATACGAGCAGGAGCCCGATAATGATGAAGGCGAATCCGGCGATGCCCTGCAACAGGTTCGCGGGGATGACCTTCGCGGCGGCCTGGCCGACGACGACAGCGATAAACGACGACAACACCAGCGCCAGCGCGGCCGCGACAAAAACGATCAGCGGGTTTTTCTCCTGTGTGCTGAACATCATTGTCGCAAGCTGCGTCTTGTCGCCGAGTTCGGCCAGCAGCACGGTCCCGAATATCGTGAGGAAAACCTTCCAGTCCATAATATAATGCTCCACCGGGTGAGCCGGTTGCAATCGGCTCATGTATTTTGCCGGATGCCTCCGGCAGCCCTGAACACATTACAACACAAAACTTCAGAAAATCAATTCGCGGGCGCAAATATTATAATGTATACTTCGGCAATGAGGGGAGCGGCAAAACAGCATGTATGCAAACCGTGCGCACGCAAAACCATACAGGGCTTTCAGCGATTACCTGAAAGAGAAGTTCGGCTGCAAGGTCTATAAGGTGACGATAGACGCGGGTTTTACTTGCCCCAACAGGGATGGAACATTTGGGTATGGCGGGTGCATCTACTGCAACAATGAGGGGTTCAGTCCGAACGTGCGGGCCGGGACTCATAGAAATGAAGCAGCACACACAGGCGGGTTTGTGTGCGGCACACCAGTTGCGATGGCTGGAAAGTCCGAAGTTGCTGAGAAAACCCCGACTCCGGAGAAAGAAGACTTATTACGCGCCGGCGTGTGGACACCCGCGCGGCGCACGCGCCCCGTGCGCGAACAGCTTGAAGAGGGAATGCGCCGGATGGCGAAAAGATACAGAGCGCGTAAGTTCATCGCCTATTTTCAGGCATACACAAACACGTACGCGCCGGTCGATGCGCTTGATAAACTATACAGGGAAGCGCTGATGCCGGAAGATATTGTCGGGCTCGCGGTGGGAACACGCCCGGACTGCGTCGGAGACGAAATTGCAGACCTGCTGGGCGGCTTCGCACGCGACTATGAGGTATGGGTGGAACTCGGGCTCCAGTCTGTGCATGACGAAACACTGAAGGCGATAAACAGGGGGCATGATTTTGCCGCGTTCGAGAATACAGTCGCGAGGATAAGAAAACGCCCGGACCTGAAAATCTGTGCACACATAATACTCGGACTGCCGGGCGAGACGCGAGCGATGATGCTCCGCTCCGCCGACATCCTCTCCGATATGGGTATTGAAGGTGTCAAGCTCCATCTGCTCCACGTGCTGCCGGATACGAAGCTGGAAGAGATGTATAACGCGGGCGAAGTCGATCTGCCCGGGTTCGGCGAATACGTTGAACTCGTTGCCGACTACCTCGAGCGTCTCGCGCCGGAAATAATAGTGCAGAGGCTTACAGGCGACGCACCGCGAGGCATGTTGAAAGCGCCCGCATGGGCTGCGGACAAGAGAAAAATAATCGAAGCCATAGCGAATGAACTGCAGCGACGCGGCAACATACAGGGTGCGGCGAGAGCATGAAAGTATATTGTTTCTATCGCATCAACCACTGGTTTCGATGTGCTTGTATATGTTATAATCAACTTGTACACTACCCACTGCGGAGGAAGCTGAGATGAAAATTACAACTGATAAAAAAGACCGTGGCGTAATAGTCAGGTTGGACGGAGAGCTGGATTATCACTCATATAAAGGATTCGAAGATGTAATGTACAAACTGATCGACGAGAAAACCGGCCCGATTGTGTTGGACCTTGAAGCGGTTGTCCATATAGACAGCATGGGGCTCGGCTCCATTACAAAGCTATGGAAGAATTCACATAAGGAAGAACTTGATTTTATTCTTGCCGCTGTTCCTGCAAACATTGGAAAGATGCTGAAACTTATAAATCTGGATGGTCGTATTCCAGTCATAGAAACAGTCGATGCCGCATTTGCGTGAACAACGCATTACGGCATCGAACAGCGTGGCGCTCTCAGTTTCGTTATAATATCCAAATTACAGTATCCCCAATAGTGTTCACTTAATGAGCCGACCGCAACGGAATCAGAATTTTGCAATCGTCGCTTCGGATTTGGAATTCATCACTTTCGCAATAAGAATATGACCACCGTTCATGTGAAATACTTTTTCCACAGGCAAATTTTTCCTGGCGAGAAAACCCTTCAGTCCGCCGGCACGCATCCAGTCCATGTAATTGCGGTAGTGCTCCGGTCCGGCAAGCCATTCAAGTGAATGCGCAAGCCCTTTTCGCATCCTGTTTTTATACCCGTTACGGGTTTGGATCGAGAAATCGGTGAATATAAGAAAACCGCCCGGTTTCGTCACCCTTGCCATTTCATTCAGGAACCCTGTTCTGGTTTCTTCATCTACCTCGTGCAGAGAGAAACCTGTTGATGCGACATCGAAAGAAGATTCATCCAATCCGGTCGCCGCCGCATCGGCCTGAATGAAGGTGAGACTTTTTCGTTGTTTTTTCCTCGCTTTATCAATCATAAAATCGGAAAGGTCGACGCCGCAGACATCCGCTCCCGTTTCAGCGAAGATTTCCGCCTGCCTGCCGGTCCCGCAGCAGACGTCCAGCACTTTGTCGCCAGGTTCCAATCTGCTGATCTCCAGTGTCTTCTTCCTGACCGGCTGCATCCCGCGTTCGATGACCGGATCGTAAATCATCGAAGCGAGTCTATAGCCCTTTGTCCTGCTATCCGTAGAACAAGCCATTTCTATCCGCGCCCCCTCTTTCATCGAGTAGTGAAATACGTATACATATCCTGGTTCATCATCTGGCTGCCCGACATGTTCATCATCATTCCGCCGGATTCACTCATCATGCCCGTACCGAAATGCACTGTGTGCGTTGTGCCCGGCATGAAACCCTGATCAGGAACGAAAGTCATCATCGTGTGCATATCGTTCCATGATATATTTCCCGTAAGCGAACTCCCCGAAGTGCCGGTTCCCTGATAGACATGTATATTGTCGTCAACCGAACTCATGTTCATAGGTTGTGAGAATGATACTGTAAAAACAGTATCGGTCGCAACACCGGATGTCCCGTCCGACGGAGATATCGAGAGTATCCTGGCGGATGTGGTCCGGGACTGCGGAGCGGCGATGGAACTCCCGCCGCCGCATCCGGAGATATACACCGCCGCCGCAACTATTACAATCAACATCACTATTATTTTTTTCACGTCCTTATTCTCCCTTCAGCTTGAAATGTATTCACGACCGAAATCCTTCGAAGCTCATTTATTATGCTGCTGAGCATCGTTATTATCTGTCGATTCCATATCGCCGTGGCTCCGGTTTCCGGAACCGGAACCGTCACCTTGGTCCATCATCATGTTTCCCATATCGCCGTGTCCGCTTTCGGCGCCCTTGTGGTATCCCATAAACGCATTTTCAAAATCGCCGAACAACAGCCCCGCGGGCTTTCCCGTTACAGCATCGATGAGAATAGTTCCCTCCGTCCCGTCTGCAAGAGACACCGGCGCACTGTATAACGGTGGAAACATCATTGAATTATTCTCCCGGAGTGATATATTCCCATATTTGTACCTGTTGAAATTATTGTCGAGGAATTTGCCTATTGTTTCTTCGGCCTGTTCGGGCGATACGGATACCTTCATTTTACCCGTCATTCCATGATTGCCCATGTCACCCATGTCACCCATATCACCCATGTCACCCATGTCACCCATGTCACCCATGTCACCCATATCACCCATATCACCCATATTGCCCATATTGCCGTGATTCGTATTGTCGCCGGCCTGTCCGCCGGCGCCCATCATGTTTTGTCCGCTGTTGCTGTTGCCGTTGCCGTGCATGTTCCCCATCCCACATGCGATGGCGGCCCCTCCTGCCACGATAGAAACGACTGCCAGGAAAACCACAAGAAATCTTCTCATTGTCCGACTCCTTTCTCTTTTAGCTTTAACCGTCCATCAAGAATAATGCCAATATCAGCAATTGCATAATTATGTGTTTATCACCATTGCATACACTTGGGAGCCGATTGCAAAATTCTGATTCGGCTGCGGTCGGCTGCTATTGTCCATAGCTGCGTTGTCGGCACAAAATCGTCCTCGACGTACTCTACAAGTACGCCTGCGAGGATTTTACACCTCCGCCTTGCTCTGAACAATTTCGCTCGACCTCGCTACG
>JAJRTR010000116.1 GCA_024278215.1 bacterium | reverse complement strand
TCATTCTTTCAGCATCCAGCGGTCCCAGGGGTGCCACGCGCATCGACACGTCTTCTATCGCTTCTACGAGTGTGCCCCCAAGCCCGAATACCACGACATGTCCGAACGATTCATTGTAGTTTATTCCGGCCAGCATCTCGCGCGCGCCGGAGACCATTTTCTGAATGTAAACGCCGGTGATGCGGCTGCCGGACGCTGCTTCCCGCGCATTGTTTGTCAGTTCCCCGAACACTTTCCGGCACTCGTCTTCGCCGTCGACGCCCAGCCGAACGCCCCGGACTTCCGTTTTGTGGAGTATATCGGGCGACGCGATTTTCATTGCGAGCGGGAACCCGATCCGCGCTGCCTTTTCCGCTGCTTCGGAGGCTGTCGCAGCGTGGGCGAAGGGCACGGCGGTGATGCCGGCGGCTTCGAGCAGTTCGAGCGATTCCATGCCCAGTTCGGTGCGGCCTTCTTTGCGGGCGGCGGCGATGGCCGACTTGATTTTCTGTTCGTCGATGTCTTTAAGCACAGGTTTCTGAGTTCTGAGCGCGATGGCGTCGCGATGGAAGTCCCGCAGGCGGGCCAGTGCGTGTATCGACTGTTCGGGCGATGTGAATATGGGATACTTTGTCTGCTTGCGGATTTGCGCTATGTCGACAGGATCGCCCACAAGAGAGAGCACCACCGGCTTCGGCGTCATCTTCCGCATCCTGTCCAGGTATGAGAAGATGTTTATTTTGTCGACGCCGATGTCCCGGAGTAGAATCCACGAGAGCACGATCGCGTCGAATTCGTCCTGCCGGATGGCCTGAGCGACGGTATAGGAAACCATTTCGAAATCGAACATATCGCCGAGGTCCAGCGGGTTCGAAAGTTTTATGACGCCTGCTTTGACATGCGTCGACACCTCGTCGATAAAAGACTGCGGAAACGCGGGCAGATCGAACCCGTATTTAGCGCACATATCGGCGAGGATCACGGCATAGCCGCCGGTGGGTGTGATGATCGCCACCCTGTTGCCCTTCATGGGCGGCATCGAGAAGGCTTTGCACGTGGGCGCGACGTCGCTGAACTCCGCCACACGGGTAACGCCCAGCTGCCTGAAGGCGGCGTCCACCACACGGTCGTCGTTTGCGACGGCGGCGGTGTGCGATTGCGCCACGGATGCAGTCTCCGGTTCGGTGTTCGACTTCAGCACGACAATCGGCTTCGTGCAGCCGCGCACGGCGTTCATGAACTCGCGGCCCCGCTCGATCTCCTCGAGGTAAAACAGGATCAGCCCGGTATTTTCGTCTTCTTCGAGGAACGGTATCATGTCCGCTTCGCCGATATTGAGCTTGTTGCCGAGGCTGACATATTTATTTATGCCGATATTCTGGCCGGTAAGCTGATTGATGAAGCTGAGTCCCACGCCGCCGCTCTGCGTGAGGCACGACACCGGCCCGTCGAGGAACCTGTGCATGCGTACGAAAGGCAGGCACATGCCGATGTCCTGGTTTATCGCCGCGATACAGTTGGGGCCGAGAAAACGGATGTCGTTTTTCGCGGCGATGTCGAGCAACCGCTGCTCGAGCGCGACGCCGTCTTCCGAGAGTTCCGAGAAGCCGCCACTCGAGATCATCATGCGGCGCACGCCTTTTTTCGCGCAGGCCTCCATCTGCTCCGGGATGAAACGCGCCGGCACGAGGAACACCGCAAGGTCGACAGCGCCTTCCACCTCGTTAATATCGGTGTGGATATCTATTCCGTAGATGCGGCCTTCCTTCCGTCCGATGGGATATATCTTTCCGTCGAAATCGTAGTCCAGCAGGTTTTTCACGATGTTGCGGCCAAAGTTGTCGCGTGCCTCGGACACGCCGAAAACCGCTATGCCGGATGGGTAAAATAGTTTTTTCATGAGTATGTTTTTCTCCCTGATTGTGAATTTGGATAACTTGAAAGCAGGAGCAGGGTCGAACCGGCGAGCCCGCGTGTAGAGTCAGTCGATGAGAGGCGTCACCGGTTCGAGGGCTTTCTCTTTCGTAGTCGGCAGAAATGTTATGTATCTGGTGATCAGCGGGTTGATTATATATTTCTCGAAACGCCCGTTCGGCGCTTCCTCGGACGGCGGCCCGAACCAGAAACTTGTTACTGTCTGGTCGCCCCAGCCCTGCGGCACGGTCGAGTATTTCTGGATGCCTTTTGCCCGCGGTCCCTCGAACTGTAGATATGAGTCTTCATATCGTTCCCTCTGCATGTCGAAATATCTGAAACTGTACACTTTCTCTTCCTGCCGGCCCATGAGTCTGAACATGAAGATCACCGGCGCGAAAGCGGGCACGGAGTCTCTCTCGAGCGGGAACATCCGCACGTGGGCGTTGGGGCCGTCGCCGTATGTCATTTTTATTTTATTGCTGGTCCAGTCGAAGATTGCCGTTTTCTTTGTTGCCATGCGTGACTCGGGAGGCAGTTTGATGCTGATAAGCCAGTATGTCCTGCCTGAAACATCATATTCGAACGAAGCACGCAGCGGCAATCCCGTCTGCCTGTCGATTACTTCCTCATATTTTACAAACTCGCGGGACATCTTCACGCTGTAGAGAACCTGCCTTATGTCGGACTCCTGCCTGAGAATAAGGTTGCCGTCCTTATCTTTGTCGAACTCGATGAACATGTAACCCGCCTTGTACTTGCCGTATCTCGGGTCTTCGAGCAGTGCGCTGTACCACACTTTCTGTTTCGCGAACCGCATGGGCGCAAGCATGGCGCGCGTCACTTTCACAGCGTCGCGTATCTCCGGCTTAAGGTGCCCTTCGGCGGCGCGGGTCGCCTCCACGGCGCGGGCGGCGAAAAGTATCGCCGCCGCGACCAGCGTTATCAGAATTCGTTTAATTGTCATGATCCGTTCCCTGTCAGCAATAATAGCGGACGGCGCCCGCAACTTACATATAATGATTATATCATAATATGTTTAATTGAAAATGCCGCGCAAGTGGGTTATTATCATCGGACGGATCGCAGGGGTGTAAAAACATGCCTGTGTTGCTCAAAACGACAGTTGTCGAGTATGGTGATCATAATGGAAGAACACTTCTGTTCAAACAGGGAAAAGATAAAAAGCATTACTCCATTCATAGTGATGGAGATACTGGAGAAAGCCCAGGCGATGGAGCGCGAGGGCGAGAGTATAGTGCATCTGGAGGTGGGGGAGCCGGATTTCGACACGCCGCCGGCCGTTGTCGAAGCAGGTGTGCGGGCCATGCGCGGGGGCAAGACCCACTACACGCACAGCATGGGTCTGCTCGAGTTGCGCGAGGCCGTCGCCGAAGATTATCTCGAGCGGTACGGCGTGGATGTCGATCCTTCCTGCATAATTGCAACTCCCGGCACTTCGGCAGCGATGAGCCTTGTGTTTTCCGTGCTGATCGAGGCTGGCAGTGAAGTCGTACTCACGAATCCTCATTACGCCTGCTACCCCAACTTTATCACATTCGCCTGCGGGACGCCCCGGTATGTGAATGTAACAGAGGAAGACGGATTCCAGTTTCGAGCCGGGATACCGGAAGGGGCGGTAGGTCCGAAAACCGCCGCCATACTTGTGAATTCGCCGTCGAACCCGGGCGGCACCATTATCGACGGAGAGACTCTGGCCGCGATTACCCGCTATGACGTGCCGGTGATTTCAGATGAGATTTATCACGGACTTGTTTATGGCGGAGCGCGCGCGCACAGTGTGCTCGAATACTCCGGCAACGCTTTCGTTATCAACGGTTTTTCAAAGCTTTACGCGATGACAGGCTGGCGCATCGGCTATGTGATCGCGCCGAAAAAATACATGCGCGACATGCAGAAACTACAGCAGAATTTCTATATCTCGGCCAACTCGTTTGTCCAGTGGGCCGCTATAGCCGCGCTGAGGGAGACGAAGGACGATGTGGAACGTATGTGCGGCATCTACGACGAGCGCAGGCGCTATATCGTGGGCGCGCTCAAGGAAATGGGATTCCGCATTCCCGTCGAGCCTACGGGCGCGTTCTATGTGCTGGTGAACATGAAACACATCGACACCGACTCGTACCGGCTGGCGCTGGAGATTCTCGAAAAAGCAAAAGTCGCCGTAACGCCCGGTATCGACTTCGGCAGCAACGGCGAGGGGTTCATCCGCTTCAGCTACGCCAATTCAATCGAAAACATAAAAGAAGGAATGCGTCGGCTGCGCGAGTTTTTTTTAATGAAAGAAGCGGAATGAGCTGCTGGAGATGCTTATAATAATAATAAAGTGTTGCGCGAATGGATTTGTCCTTCCGCATATTTCACCGATGCGGGACGGGAAAGGCGGCGGCAGATGCCGGTAGAAGACGGTATTGTGATGGAAATACGGGGAAAACGCGCGCTGGTGAAAACAGTGCGGAACGATGCGTGCGCGGGTTGCAGCTCGAAAGGGATGTGCCAGACGCTGGGCGGGTCCGGCGAAGAAGTATCCGTAGAGGCCAATAATATCGTCGGCGCGCGCGAAGGCGACCACGTGAAAATCGAGTTGTCCGACAGCACATTCGTCTCCAGTTCGTTCTTCATATATATGGTGCCGATCCTGTGTCTGATCATCGGACTCGCAGTTGGCGACCACATCGCATCGTTGCGGGGTTTGAACAAGGATTCCACAACACTGATAAGCGGCATACTGTTTTTCGCGGCAAGTGTCGCCGTCATCTACCCCATATTAAACAGACGCGCGAAAAAAAACTCGAACTACGTACCTGATATCATAATTATCGTGAAAGAATCCGGGGAATAACATGCGCTACGTGCTCGCACGCAAACATTTATTCCGGCACAAAAAGTCCGTGTTGAGTCTAAATGGAAAACAGTCAGCGAAAAACGGGGACTGGCAACGCGGTTTTTCCGCGGTGCCTGTACCTGCTTTTCGCGTGTTGGGACTTTTTGCGCCGGAATCAAACATTAACCCGCATATTTCACCAGTGTGGGCCAGAAATCCGGGTTAAGAATATTTGTTGACAATACAGGAATAGTATACTACCATTTAGACAGGTGAAAATGTTCCCTCACATTTTGCGCCTCTATCGGCTAACACCCCCTTCACTCAACCTGAACAGCAGCGGCTGGACGGTATTATTTCAGTTGCTGAAGCCGAAATATTCTATTCAGGTATGAGTCGAAGGAGACAAATATTATTAACGGGTGAAAAATGATTATAACAACTAATATTTCAAACCTGATTACGCACAATGACAGATATGCGGCTGAGATTACGTTGCACAACACAAGAGAACGCCTATCGAGCGGTTTGAGAATCAACAGGGCGGCGGACGACCCGTCCGGCCTTGCGATTTCCGACACGATGACCGCGAAAATCAGGGGCCTGGAAGTTACAAAAAACAATATCCAGGACGGCATCTCACTGTTCCAGACGCTCGACGGGGCACTATCCGTGATCGATGGCCTTCTCATAAGGATGAGAGACCTGTCGGTCAGGGCGGGGAACGAAGCAACATTATCGGATGCCGATCGCGCGCGGCTCGACGACGAATACCAGTCGCTTGTCGATGAAGTCAACAGGGTTGCGAGCGCAACGAGTTATAACGGCAAGAATTATCTCGAGGGCCTTGCATTCGATCTTGTCAGCGGAGTAAACGACAACTGGAAGACAACGGATGTTTTCGCGGCCGGCTGGAACATGACCGGGTTCGACGCTTCAGGCTGGAACACACCGAAGATAGGCAATTCGACTTTAAACGGTCCGCCGAGCCTGCTTCCGGGTTTCTCCGGCTCCAGTGCGCAGTGGATATGGGACCCGAGTGACAGTAACACAGTGTACCTCAGGCGTGAATTCGAGATATCTGACACGGTGTTCGACAAGATTTCAAAAATAACTGTGCATATCACTGCGGACGACGGGTACGACCTGTACGTCAACGGGAATCTGATTGGTGCGGATTTCGGATCATGGGCTGTGCCTGAAACGTATGACATCACGGCGGCGCTGCAGCCGGGTAAAAACGTGCTTGCCATCGAGGCTGCCAATGTCGGCGGCACAAGGCACGGCGTTGCTCTCGATTACGACTACCAGGTCGGTTCCAACCAGGTGCTCCAGGTAGGGCCGGACGACAAGGCAGATGACAGGATAGTGCTTTCGCTGCCGGAGATCACGCCGTACAGTCTTGGCGTGGCAAGTGTGAATCTCACGATGATAGACAGTGCGCAACAGGCTATAGACAGTCTCGACTCGGCTATCGAATCGGTCAGCAATGTCAGGGCCGATATGGGAATAATGTACAGGCGGCTTGAAAATAATCTGGACGATGTCTCCTCACAGGCGATAAATATAGCGGCGGCGCGTTCAAGTATTCAGGATGCTGATATGGCGCGTGAAGTTTCCGAAATGACCCGCGCGCAGATAATGCAGTCGACAACATCTGAAATGACAAGTTACTCGGCTCACGCGCCGGAGCGGGTTCTCGAACTCATGGACTACTCATGGGGATGATTATGACGAAATTCCGGGGTGAAATCAGGAAAAACTTTCCAGATTACCCCTGTTCCTCAGATGGTAAATCAGTAGAGATCATAAAAACGAATCGTCACCGCCACTTTCAATGTATTGCGTGCCCGTGTTCCTCAGATGACAGATCATTAGAGCTCATAAAACGCGAATGGGCTATGTGCTTGATTCTACCTGTTTACATAACTTGTGCGTTTTTGAAAATCAAGTGAGAATTTCGGGGACATGACTTGAATTTGCACCTCAATTCCGGATCGTATCTCCAGAAATTCGACTACTGTCACGTCAGGCTTGTAATATCGCAAGTAGGTGTACGGTGCCCCCGCCCTACACCTTTATAGTTTTTACTCTACCCCATCTTACATCTTTTCTTTCTTGACATGGCACTACCTTTTATAAAAAACGCACAAGTTCAGCTGTTTATAAAATTTCTCATTTCAGTTACCCACAACACCGGCCACTTAAGTTGATAATAAATCATAATATCACGATAAACACTGACTGTAACTGTTTACGGGGGAGTTGATAAAACAGCTTTTATGTAACTGATGATTTTTGGATTTGCTCAGAATTACAGACTCGCTTTTTGTGCTTGACCAGCACTATAAGAAAGACTTTGGAATGCAAAAATGTCAGTTTTTGCGAAATGCACCTTCTAATAACTATAGTAGTTCCCTAACCCGGCAAAGCCGGAACCAAACAGGCCGCATTTTCGTGCCCAAACAAATGCGGTTTGAGCACGGCACACGCACGGTCTACGGTTTGAGCACGGCACACGCACGGTCTACGGTTTGAGCACGGCACACGCACGGTCTGCGGTTTGAGCACGGCACACAGAGTTTCATCGTTCCCAGGGTCTACATTGGAAACGTCTGTAACTGGAAGCTTCAGCTTTCACCGATCTCTTTTCAGCATTTCTTTACCATCCTGCGTAGCATTTCAGTCGTAGATACTATATGCAACGACACAGTCGTTGCACTCCAGAATATTCCCATGTCAAAGCATTTCCATGTTATACCCCGTGAACAATTACCACTGACTTTTGAGCATCATTATTGCTTAAGTGACCGGTATTTAAGTTAGCCCGCATATTTCACCAATCCGGGTTAGAGAATCAAAGCAAAAGCTTTGGTGTGCGGCGATTTATTGCCGCTTTCATCGTTCCGGGGCTCCGACCCGGAACGTATAGACTGAACGCTCCGAGTTCACCATATTGAGACTTCGGCTCACACGCGCGGAATGCATGTCTTTCGAGCCGGGTTTACCACAATCCCCGCAGCAAGCGGCGGGCCGGGACGGAATAACATCAGATTTCGATCTCTGCCGGGGTGTGAATATCCTGGTTGTAGCAGAGTATGCCGCACTGGAGGCAACGGGACGCCTCGTATTTTGCCGCTTCTTCCGACAGGCCGAGCGCCACTTCATCGAAGCTTTTCACTCTTACCATCGGTTCCATTTCTGGCATTTCAACACGAGGTCTGCGTACAACACCGTAGATGGTGGGCAACATGCTTTCAGGAATATTTTTTATGAGTGGTTTTGGCGGTGGAGTCAGTTCCGCGTCTTCGTCGAGGAAGAGGTGGATCGAGCGTGCTGCGCGTCGCCCAGCGCCGATGGCGGAAACCACTGTGAGTGCGCCTGTGAAACAGTCGCCTCCGGTAAATACATAAGGAACAGCCGTCTGTAGTGTCTGGTCGTCACCTATAATCGTTTGCCAGCGTGTCAGTTCGATGTCTTTACCTATTTCGTCTTCCGGGAAAGGCGCGAGGTCGGGTTTCTGGCCGATGGCGGCTACGATATTGTCGAGTTCCATGATAGTTTCGGAGCCTTCGATGGGGATGGGCCTGCGGCGTCCGCTGGCATCCGGTTCGCCGAGTTCCATCTTCAAATATTCGAGTGCTTTGAATCGTCCGTTTTCATCTGTAATGATTTTCGACGGTGCGGCGAGGAAGTGGAACTTAATGCCTTCGTGTTCCGCCTCTTCGATTTCGTACCATTCGGCCGGCATTTCTTTTCGTGTGCGCCTGTAGACAATCGTTACTTCTTTCGCGCCGAGTCTGAGTGCGGTTCTCGCCACGTCGATGGCAGTGTTTCCGCCGCCGATGATCGCGACACGGTCGCCGATCGGGTTGTCCGCGTTGAGTCCTTCTTTTTCGAGGAACTCGATGCCTGCGAGTGCGCCGTCGCAGTCTTCGCCTTCGACCCTCATCGGGCTGCTTTTCCATGCGCCGATCGCGAGGAATATCGCTTCGAATCCCTGCGCTCTGAGGTCCTGGAGCGTGAAGTCTCTGCCGAGTTTCACGTTGCATTCGGTCTCTACGCCCAAGCCTAGTGTGCCGTCGATCTCGAAGTCGAGAACGGCTTTAGGAAGCCTGTATTCGGGGATGCCGTAGCGTGTCATGCCGCCGAGTTTGGGCATCATCTCGAAAATCTTCACCTGGTGGCCGAGCCTGCGCAGAAAGAACGCCGCGCTTAGGCCGGCGGGGCCGCCGCCTATAATGGCCACTTTGTGGCCTGTGTCCGGGTTGCAGTCGATGGGGTAATGCTCGCCCGAACGCAACTCGATGTCCGCGGCGTAACGTTTCAGGTGATTGATATTCACCGGTTCGTCCGCCGCGCCGCGCCTGCATACATATTCGCAGGGATGCGGACACACTCGACCACAGGTCAGTGGCATCGGATTTCTTTCCTTAATCGTCATCAGGGCTTCTTTATACTGGCCGTGTTTTATCTGTTCAATATATGTTGGGATATCGATCTGAGCGGGGCATGTCTGTCGGCAGGGAGCGAGGCAGTCGTCGAGCTTGTTGAAGCTCAGAAGCCGCTGCGTCATGGAAACGAGTTCGAGCACGTCCTTGGGGCAGTTCTTTACACATGTACCGCATCCGGTGCAGATATTCGCGTCGATTACGGGCAGTCCGTTTTCGCCGATTTTAATTGCGCCGAACGGGCAGGATTTTTCGCATGTGCCGAGCCCGATACAGGCGCGCCCGCAGTTGCGTGCGCCTTCCCACATCTCGACAGCGGCGCGGCAGTCCATGATTCCTTCGTATTTATATTTCTGGTCTATGCGAAAGCCTTTGCGACAGCCGAGCTGGGCGATTTCACGTTCTTTAATCTTCACTTCCATGCCCATGACGGTGGCGACGCCTATCGCAATGGTCGCTCCTCCGGCAGTGCAAACGTCGACTCCGGCATCGCCCCTGACCACCGCTTCGGCCGCCGCCGCGCAGCCGGCGTATCCGCAACCGCCGCAGTTCGCGCCCAGCAGCGCGCCCTCGACCGCCTCGATGCGCGGGTCCTCTTCGATCTGGAATACCTTCGAAGCCAGGCTCAGTACCGCCGCGCTGACAAACCCGAGTCCCAGCATTGCGACGGTCGCATAGATGATCTCTGTAATTCCCATTTCTGAAATGCCTCCGTATTACTCTTATAAGGGCCTGACGTATATTTTCAAATATTAACCATTCCCGCGAATCCGAAGAACGCCATCGCTATCAGGCCGGCGGTTATCAGGCCGATTGCCGTGCCTTCGAATGATTTCGGTATCGCGGCGATTTCGAATCTTTCGCGCAGACCCGCGAAAAGCGCCAGCGCCAGTGCGAAACCGACTGCGGATGCGAATGAAAAAACCGTAGCCGTCATTATTGAATACTCTTTATCTATATTTATCAGGCAGACGCCGAGCACCGCACAGTTTGTTGTGATGAGAGGCAGAAAGACGCCGAGTCCTTTGTAGAGTGCGGGCATACTTTTTTTCATGAACATTTCCACAAACTGTACCAGCGCCGCTATCACCAGAATAAAAGTAACCGTTTTCATGTATTCGAGTTTCAGCGGAACCAGGATGTAAGTGTAGGTCATCCATGTAAAGACCGCTGCCAGTACGAGCACGAAAACAACCGCCATGCCCATTCCGGTCGCGGTCTCCATTTTTTTGGAAACTCCCAGGAACGGGCAGTTGCCGAGGTACTGCGCGAGCAATATGTTTTTAACAAACACGGCTGCAACTATCAGCAGCAGGTAATCCGTCAGACTGTTGTATTCCATCTGTATCTCCCCGTTTTTAGATGTTGTATCTTCTGTTTAAAAAACCGATAAAACCGAGAATAAGACCGAGGCACATGAACGCGCCGGGTGCCTGCACCATGAAGCTGAAAGGTTTGAATGACGAGCCGAACGCGAGCATCTCCATCGGAGTGCCGCCCAGGATTGTGCCGGCGCCGAACAGTTCGCGAATCGCGCCGAGCAAAGCAAGCGCCATAGAGTAACCGAGTCCGATGCCGAGTCCGTCGGCGGCGGAATCGATCACGCTGTTCTTGGATGCGAACGCTTCCGCGCGGCCCAGTACTATACAGTTGACCACTATCAGGGGAATAAACAGCCCCAGTACCTGAGAGAGTGGATAGGCGTAAGCTTTCATAAGCATTTCCACCACGACGACAAACGATGCGATGATCACGATGAACGACGCGATTCTCACCTTCGCGGGAATCACGTTTTTCAACATTGAAATGAGAATATTGGAGCAGACGAGCACAAATGTTGTCGCCAGCCCCATGCCCGCTCCCGCGAAAGCCGTCTTCGTGACCGCCAGTGTAGGACAAAGTCCGAGCACCAGCCTGAACGGCGGGAGTTCCTGCCAGAATCCTTTTGTAAATTCTTTTACTACGCTCATATCGGTTCACTTATCCTATTGTATTATTTTGTTGACAATTCGGCCTTGTGTTCTTCAAAGAACTTGAACGCTGCTTCGACTGCTTCGCATGTGCCTCTCGAGGAGATAGTGGCGCCGGAGATGGCGTCGACCTGCCCGCCGTCGGGTTTCACCTTTACAGGCGCGCCGAGCGGTATATTGTCGAACTGCCTGCTGAATGCCGCTTCCGTGATCCGCGCGCCGAGACCGGGCGTTTCCGAATGCGCCACAACCCTGATCCCACGCAGCACATTCTTCTCGAGGTCGATTCCCACCATTATCCTGATATCGCCGTTGACGCCCTTCGCTGAACTTTCGTATCCCAGCGCTACCACTTTACCGTTCTGTTTCGCGGGATACACTGTGACGATCTTTTCGCCGGAAACAATTTCAAACTTATCGGCAACCAGGTCGTTGTCATATTCCGGCAGAATCTCTTTAAGCGCCGGTTCCTTGGCAAACTTGAACTCCGCCTGTATGATGGGGTCCCTGGTTACTTCGTTCATCGTGCCCAAGGCAACGCCCGACACCACGCTGATCAGTGTCAGGACGACCATCATCTTCATTATTTCACCCATCGGCCTGCGCCTCCTTCATTATTCCCACCACCTTCGGCCTTATACGGTCGAATATCGGTGTCAAAAGATTCATCAGCAGTATTGCGAATACCACTCCGTCCGGATATGTGCCGTAAACCCTTATGATCATCACCATCACGCCGCAACCGAACCCGTAGAGCAGTTTGCCCCATATCGTGCAGGGGCTTGTCGTATATTCCGGCGCTATAAAGAATACTCCCAGAAGCGTTGTGCCCGAGAGAAGATGAAAGAACGGGCTTGCATATTCCGCGGGATTCATGATGCGGAAGATGCCTCCGACAAGGAGCACACCCGCGATGAAAGCTACCGGAATGTGCCACGAAAAAACTTTGCGTGAAATGAGGAAAACACCCCCCGCAATCAGCGCGATGCCGCAGACTGCGCCGATGCCGCCCGCCTGGTTGCCCAGCAGCGCGTTGATCATGCTGAATTGCTCGGCCATCGTCACACCATATCTCTTAAGTATCTCGGCGCCTGTTTCAATCGGCAGTGCGTTCGTTATCCCGAACGGGGCCGGCGCAGGCCATTCCGTAAGCAGGATAGGCCATGATATCTTGACCATCAAGTATCCCACAAGCGCGGGGTTGAACGGATACGAGCCCAGCCCTCCGAAAACCCATTTGCCCATTATCATGCAAAAGGCCGACCCCAGAACCACTGCCCACCACGGCGCGCTTGCCGGCAATAGCAGCGCAAAGATCAGGCCCGTGAGCGCCGCGCTTCCGTCCGCTACCGAGACTTCTCTTTTCAGCGCTTTCTGCAACGCCATTTCGCTGACCATAGCAGCAGCCATCGAAAGTAGAACCACTATCGCCGCGTGCAGGCCGAAAAAATATATTCCGACCAGCGTCGCCGGCACCAGCGCCAGAATCTGCAACGTCATTCGCTCTTGAACCGAACTGCCGCAATGCACATGCGGCGCTGCACTTACTGTAAGGCCTGACGGCTTAATCATCTTAAGAAAATCTCCTGTTTTTTATTCCTTTGGAGCCACCTGCGAGACTAAAAACCATGTGCGCGTCACACCAATATCTACATGCCGAGATGATGCTTTGCATTCAGGAAATACTGCATCATCGGCCGGTGCGACGGGCAAACATAGCCACAGAGTCCGCATTCGATACACGCTCGCAATTCCTTCTGAAATTGCGGGTTGTCGTATTTGAAAAATTCACACGAGCGACTCAAGAGATTCGGTTGCAGGTTTGCGGGGCATATATCCACGCAATCGCCGCAGTTTATGCACGAGGTCTCTTTCACTTCCGCGACTTCGCTCTCCGTGAGCGCAAGAATCGTGTTTACCCCTTTGACGACGGGCATGTCAAGAGAGAATTGCGCTTTGCCGCGCATGGGGCCGCCGAGCACAAGCTTTTCTATGCCCGCCTCCCTGCATCCGACAAATCTCAACACGGCCCGCAGGGGCGTGCCGATGCGTACCTTGAGATTCTTCGGCGGGTTCACCGCGCCGCCGCTCACTGTGAGCATCTCATAAATATTCGCGCTGCCCTTCGTTATCGCTTCAAGCGCGTCCAGCATGATCTCGAATGAAATGTGCAGCACACCCGCGTCCCGGGCTGTTCCGCCGGGCGGGATTGTCCTTGATGTAAGGGCGTTTATCATCACTATCGGCAGTGTTCCCGGATAAGAGACAGGAACGACTTTGATCTCCGCGCCGGAATCTGGACCGAGGGCTTTGACCGCGATCTTCTCGTGCGATTTGCGTACTGCGAATATTACGCGAGGCGCGCCCGTGAGACGTTTCATCAGGGCGATACCCTCCGCCGCTCTGTCGCGGTTATCTATAAAAAGCCGCTGGTTGATGACTGTGAGAGGTTCTTCATCTACAGTATTGACAATAACAGTATCAAGAGCCGGCAACTCCGTCGTGCTTTCGGCAATGCCCGTGGGCAGGTCGGAAGCCGTATCTACCGGACATATCGCCGCCGAGAGCGGTGTGGGCTCGAGATCGTAGGTAGTGACTCCCGCCCTCCGCAGTCTTTCGAACATTCGTGTAGGGGGCATGTTGTTGAAATCCGCCATCGGCTCCATTGCTTCCGCGGCCTCGTCTTTGCCGTCCGACACGATCATAGCCGCAAGTGTGAAACCGCCGTAAGGGTCCTCCAGGGGCGCGACGAGCGTAACTTCCCCGGAAACTGGTGAATGAACATCCGCACCCTGCTGATCCTGCGCAGTACCCACAACCTGTCCCAACAGGACCCTGTCGCCTGCCTCGACAACCGGTTTGCAGACTTCGCCCGAGTGCTGACGCATAAAAACTATCGCCTCGCGCGGCGCCGGGACTTCGGTCATCGGCAAACGGTCCAGCTTGCCTGTTTTCAGGGGTAAAACAGAACTCTTAAAAAGTGTCCCTTTCATTTATCAGACCAACTTCCATCGCATTTACTAAATTGCAACATAACAATACTATAACATTAAGCCATAATTGAAAAGTCTCGCAGTGATTTTTTTACAGAGGATTCTGTTGTCATTATTGCCACTTGATCGTGAAAAATCAGTTTGCACCGGTTTTCTTTTCCATAGCCATTACATCCCGTTGGGAACACCTTCTCTTATTGGTAGTCTTGTGTCGTGTCAACTTAAAACGTCAGCACAGACTTGACATGACATCAGGCCGCTTCTATTTGCCTGCCGCTTATTTTAAACGGAATAAACATAACAACATTAAATATTTGTGTCAAGGCAACACTTCAGATGGATGAAGTGTTGCCTTGCACGATGCAGTTCGTCAAATGGCTGAAAAATAAAGATGACGCCGTCCTCGAACACGAGCGGCGACGTGGAAGTTGGAGTTTTAAGCTGTTGTAAACAGCAGGTTCAGACAAATTTTCTGAAGAGGACGGTCTGTTGCCGGTCTGGTCCGACGGAGATAATAGCGATCGGCGCGTGAATGAGTTCTTCCACCCTGCGGATGTAACTCTTGGTTTCGTCGGGGAAATCGCGGAAGTCGGTGATCTTGCTGGTGTCTGTCTGCCAGCCGGGCAGTTCTTCGTAGACCGGAGTGCTTTCGCGCAACTTGCGGATGTCCGTGGTGAACTCCCTGATGATCTCATCGCCGACCTGGTAGCCGGTGCATATCCTGATCACGGGGAGCTCGTCCAGCACGTCGAGTTTCGTCATGGCGAGTGCGCTCATGCTGTTGATGCGGACACTGTAGCGAAGGAGCACAGCGTCGAGCCAGCCGCATCTGCGGGGTCTGCCGGTGGTGGTGCCGAACTCGCCGCCCTTCTTGCGGAGGTGTTCGCCTGTGTCGTCCATCAGTTCGGTCGGGAAGGGGCCTTCGCCGACACGTGTCGTGTATGCTTTTGTGATGCCGAGTACGCGGTCGATCTTGCAGGGTCCGATGCCTGCGCCGATGCAGGCGCCGCCGGATATCGGGTGCGATGATGTGACATAAGGATACGTGCCATGCGTGACGTCGAGCAGTGTGCCCTGTGCGCCTTCGAGCAGCACGAATTTCTCTTCGCGGAGCGCCTGGCTGATAATCATGGACGTGTCCGCCACGTACGGCGCGAGTCTCTTTCCGTATTCGAGATACTCACCGGCGATGTCCTCGACTTCGTAGCCTTTGTGCTTGAATATCTCGCGCAGGATAAGGTTTTTGTATTTTAGCGTGTGGCCGAGCCGGCCGATGAATTCATCTTTATCGAACAGATCGACGACGCGGATGCCGAGACGGCCTGCCTTGTCGACATAAGTCGGTCCGATGCCGCGGCCCGTAGTGCCGATCTTGTGTTTGCCCTTGAGCTCTTCTTCGAGGCGGTCGAGTTCCATGTGGTAGGGCATGACCATATGCGCGTTGCAGCTTATGCGCAAGTTTTTCGTGCTGATGCCCCGCGCTTCCATCTTGTCGATCTCTGATATTAGAATCTTGGGATTCACAACGACATCGTCGCCGATGATGCAGATTTTATCATCATACAGGATTCCCGACGGGATCATGTGAACGATATATGACGTGCCGTCCACTACCATCGTATGTCCCGCATTGGCACCACCCTGGTAGCGGACGACTACGTCCACCCCTTCAGCGAGCATATCTGTTATTTTACCTTTACCTTCGTCTCCCCACTGCGCTCCAACTATTACTATGGCCGGCATGATCCCGGACCTCCTCGTGTTCTTTTAATGTTCTTTTACCCCGACGTTTTCGTCTGATCACAAAAAAACTCAAACGGCTGGCAACCTCCGTTTGAGCAGATTGCAACGAATGTTAACATAATGTTAAATGCAAGTCAATAAAACACCTGTACAAATTGGTTCAGGAGTGTTTGTTTTTCTGTTTGATCGAAAAGAATTCTCCGGGGCTTGCTCCGGGGAGTTTCCTTGAGGATTTACTCTCCGAACAGCCCGCTCCAAAAAAATCCGGCTTGTTTCATCTTCCGACCATCATTCTGCTCATAACATCACGCATCGACGCTGCTTCCTGGCTTTCTCCGGCCAGCTTTTCAGTCATTATCTGGGTAACGACATCGTCTGTAGCTCGAATCCTGTTGATGAGTACTCTCAGGAGCGACTCGAGCATTTTATTGGACAACTCGTTGTCGGCACTGATGAGCATTTTGAAGTCGCGACCGAAAATTTCGAGTACGATGGCGTTAGCTATCGCATAGGCTCCGGCAGTTCTTGGGCTTCCGTCGATGAGTGAGACCTCGCCGAAAAAGTCACCATGCCGTAACGATGTGATTTCCCAGTTGCTTTCCGTGGTCAGTTTTTTGACGATCTTGACTTCGCCGCTGCCTATGATGTACATCGAGTCGCCCCATGCGCCCTCGCGGCATATATAGTCACCCTTTCGGAAATGGTGTTCTTCCACCAGGTCCAACACTCTGTCAAGTTCCTCGTCGGAGAGTAGCTCGAAAAGGCGGCAATGTTTCAATATTTCCAGATTCGTCATGGGACATCCTCCCGTACGGCAAGTTGTGATATTGTAACTGAATCATACACAACAAGCATAATTCTGTAAAGAAATGAACTTGAGCGAATACAGACATGTCGTAGGAATTTTGTATCTTACGAATGAAATGCTACGCAGGATGGTGAAAAATGCTGAAAAGATAGCGGGGAAAGCTGGAGCTTCCAGTTGCAGACGTTTCCAATGTAGACCTTGGGAACTTTGGAACTCTGTGTGCCGTGCTCAAACCGCATTTGTTTGGGCACTAGAATGCGGCCTGTTTGGTTCCGGCTTTGCCGGGTTAGGTTACCCTTGATTTCCTCATGAGATTTCTCCAAGAAGAACTGTCGTTTTTTCAACCTGTTGTATCTGCATTATTCGTTCTCACAGGTTTTCAATCGTTGCGAGACAAATATCTTCATCAGCTTTCTGGACCTGGCATCAGTTGTGATCGGGGTTCGCGGCGTTTTCGTTCATGCGCTAATTATACTTGCAATATCTCACATGCTGTAACGCTTCAATTATATTAAATGAAGTCTTGCTTTCCCGGGGAGACATGACTGTAATCAGCACTTCAATTCCGGAGCACGATTCCCTGATGTTATTCCTCGGTGAATATTGTTTTATGCGTTGCCTGTTGTCTTATTAATACGACAGGATAAATCTGATAAATCCGACATTGAAATTGTATGTTTTAAGACTGCACAACATCTTGACTATAGAGTAATATTACAACATGTCAAAGAAAAACACTACCACCGAAGTTGAACAAGCAGATAGTTCTGGATACAAAATACTGGTCGTAGAAGAAGACCATTTTTTGAGAGAGAGAATATCCGGCATCCTGTCGCGGCTGCCGGAGGTGCACACGGTAACACAAATGGCAAGAAACGATGAGATGCTGGAATCGGTCATTGAGATGTGCCCGGACATAATCCTTTTCGATCTCGCATTATGCAATCGAAATAAGACCGTCGCAGGGAAGATACGGCAGGAATTTCCGCAGACACTCATTTTCTGCATTACAAATTATCCGGTCAGTGGAAATGAGGCCGAAGAATTAAAAGCCGGTGTTGATGGTTTTATCTTTAAAAGTGACATCGTGAACGAATTGAGAAGTGCAATGAAAAAACATTAGAGCCAATTGCAATATTCTGATTCTGCTGCGGTCGGCTGCTATTGTCCGTATCTGCGTTGTCGGCATAAAATCGTCCTCGACGTACTCTACAAGTACGCCTGCGAGGATTTTACACCTTTGCCTTGCTCTGAACAATTTCGCTCGACCTCGCTACGAACATAATTTTGCAATCGGCTCATTAAACGGAAAAGTGCGGAGATCGACAGTGAGTGTGGAGAAGTTTTTCATCATGAAAAGACACATTAGTGACTGAGGCAGTACAAACGATTCTGATTGTCGATGATGATGGTGACTTCCGGTCATCAATGGTTGATCAACTGTATTTTATGGGCTATGAAACCCTGAAAGCAGGTGATGGAAAGGAGAAAGACGGATGAGTGTAGAAAGTGCGACAGCAACGATAAACCGCGCCGAAGAGAAGCTCGGCAAATACCTGACTTTCGCTCTTGGAGATGAAGAGTACGGGCTTGAAATCCTGCGCGTGCGTGAAATCATCGGAATGATGGGCATCACGCTGGTGCCGAGAATGCCGAACTTTGTAAGAGGTGTCATCAACCTGCGCGGCAAGGTAATACCAGTGATAGACCTCAGGCTTAGATTCGGCATGAACAAGGTCGTGGACACGAAGGAAACATGCATAATCGTCGTGGACCTGGATGATATCCTGATGGGGATTGTTGTCGATCAGGTATCGGAAGTACTGGACATAAAGGGCCATGATATCGAGAACACTCCGTCTTTCGGGATTAGCGTGGATACGGAATTTATTCTTGGAATCGGTAAAGCGAAAGATAAGGTTATTATCATTCTCGATATCAGAAAAGTGCTCACATCGGAAGAAATCAATAAGTTGTCAACAAATTGTAATTGAAATGAATGCCTGAACTGAACTTGTGCGCTTCAGATAATGTATCGTGTACAGGCAGGAGCTTCTTCGGTTACCCCGCATATTTCACTAATGCGGGCGATATTCCGGACACCCCGCCGGCACCCGTTTTTTCGTCATAAGAGCGAAGTGGTGCATACCGTTTTTCCAAACGCACAGGATCAGTGGACAGCTCAAAAAAGAAAGGGGAATTCAAATGTTCAAAAATCTGAAACTCGGAACAAAACTTATTCTTGGCTTTATGGCGGTAGCGTTAATCACGGTGATGGTTGGTGTTCTGGGTTATATTTCCGCAAATAACATAGACAGGGACCTGGGTGACACGATTGATCACATTCCGCAACTGGCAGCTATCAGCGAGATGAGGATAGGCGCCACCGAAGGCGACACGCAACTCATGGAGATGATAGCGGCTGTCGACATGGAAAAGCTGGATGCTTCATGGAAGAATTTCGAAAAAACGGTCGAGCATTTCGACAAGTACCAGAGCGCGATCAGTACCGGGGCGGAAATCGATGCCCGGGAGTATATCGCTGCTGCTGAAAAGGTGCAGAAACTAAGTGCTGAAGCCGCCGATATACAGGGAGCCGAGTTTCGACCGGCGGCTAAAGCTGTTTACGACATCAAAAAAAGGGAAATCGAGTTGCGGACAAAGCTTGGTGTGATGGAAGAAAACCGGGAAGGCAGTGAAAGTGCTATTGCCGATCTGAAATTGCAGATGGAACAATTGGATAAGAAAATTTCTGAGAGCGAAAATGAATATGATGCCGCCTCCGCTAAGTTCTACAACAAATTAGCACAGGCGGATGAAGAAATCTGGAGAGAGATCGACATTGCCCGTGAAGCAGCTGATAAAACCGCGAACAGCGCGAAGCTGATGTCTGTCGCGGGAATGATTCTGGGCGGTCTGCTTGCCGCAGTGCTGGGGCTGCTCATTACACGCTCTATTACTTTACCGATAAATAATATAATACGGAATCTGTCTGATGGAGCGGACCAGGTATCGTCTGCGTCAGGGCAGGTGTCATCGGCCGGTCAGTCACTTGCGGAAGGTGCGGCGGAACAGGCATCATCGCTTGAAGAGACATCTTCGTCGCTTGAAGAAATGGCATCAATGACACGCCGAAACGCCGACAATGCGGACCAGGCGAAGAAGTTATCCGAAGAATCGACCAGTGCCGCCAGGCAGGGCAACGATGCCATGCAGCTTATGAACAAGGCCATCGAAGACATAAAAAAATCTTCAGGTGAAACATCCAAGATTATAAAGACTATTGACGAGATCGCTTTTCAGACGAATCTGCTTGCTCTGAATGCAGCTGTGGAAGCAGCCCGCGCGGGCGAGGCGGGCAAGGGGTTTGCCGTGGTGGCCGAGGAAGTTCGTAATCTTGCGATGCGAAGCGCAGAGGCCGCCAAGAATACCGCCGCTATGATCGAAGAGTCTGTGAAGAACTCTGAAAATGGTGTCAAAATAGCCGAGAGAGTTGGAAACGTTCTCAGGGATATCGGCACCAGCACGGAAATGGTTAACAACCTTGTGGCGGAGATTGCCGCCGCATCCAGGGAGCAGGCACAGGGTATAGACCAGGTGAACATAGCTGTGGGCCAGATGGATAAGGTAACTCAGCAAAACGCCTCCAATGCTGAAGAATCAGCGTCTGCCGCCGAGGAAATGAGCTCGCAGGCGGAGGCATTGAACGACATGGTTCTCGAGTTGGTTGCAATAGTGGGAGGCAGTAGCGCGGGGGGTAGCGTTGCGCCAGGCAACAGAAAAGAATCAAGGTCCATCGGCCACAGCGACCGGGACAACGCACACGGACCTTCAATGTTGAAGTTTCATTCTGTAAAAAACGTAGTCGACAGGGACGGTGAAAGCCGTCAGCACATTGCCGCTACTGTTTCAACTAATGATCCTGAAAGTATTATCCCGATGGACGACAGCGATTTTAAAGAGTTCTGAAACCACATCTTGATGTTACCGAAAATCAAGTATTTACACCCGTAATCGGTTTATTGCGAAGCTCGGGTTTACTACC
>JAJRTR010000115.1 GCA_024278215.1 bacterium | reverse complement strand
TGCTATTGTCCATAGCTGCGTTGTCGGCACAAAATCGTCCTCGACGTACTCTACAAGTACGCCTGCGAGGATTTTACACCTCCGCCTTGCTCTGAACAATTTCGCTCGACCTCGCTACGAACATAATTTTGCAATTGGCTCTTTATACAGTTCTTAATAGTATTTTCCCGATTATCTTTTGTTTATTGTTATCCATCGAAATAAAAAGGTGTTCCCTGCTCAGCCGACACAGTCCGCCGCAAATGACTTTTGATGTTTGCACGGATGGTACGATATAATTATCTGCTCGCATTCGAGCGGAACGCAAACCGCCGCGGGATACTTTGAAGCCATAAATACTACGGAAAGCGGGGAGAGAAACCATTGAAGTACAAACACTATCACGAAATCGACGCGCCGATGGAAATGCTTATCGAACTGACACAGAAACGCGAAGAGCGGGACGTGCGGGTTTATCCCAACATCACAAGCGTAAAGGTCCTCAAGCGCAAGAAAAAGGGGAAGAAACAATATACGAAGATCGAAACATGCGCAAACGGTGACATCCCGCCCAGAATCAGAAAAATTATTACGCCGAAAATGCTGACCTGGGTCGAAGAAGGCGAATTCGACTACAGCACAAACACATACACATTCAAAGTCACACCTTTTTATATGGCGAATGTCTTCAAAATGAGCGGGACGGCAAAATGGAAAAAACTTGAAAACGGCAAGACCGCCCGCGAACTTCGAGGTGAGATCAAGGTGAAAATCCCGGTCCTCGGCAGATTGATCGAGAAGAAGATAATCGAGACACAGCGCGAGAATCTCGACCTCGACGTTAAATCTATGGTCGAAGAAGTCAAAGAAATACTTGCGAAAAAGAAATAACTCGCCGTTTGCTTTTTTACAGGATTATGCGGGTTGATAATGTTCTCGCCCACCTGTGCCGGGCGGCGCATTTTGTTGAAAAGGAATGTCTCATGCCATATATGAAACTCGACAGCGGAATCGAAATGTACATAAGGGAAACCGGTCCTGTCGAGGGCGAAACCGTGTTGCTTATACACGGGCTCGGCGGTCGGTCGATACAATGGACATCACAGATCAAAACCCTCGCGAACGCCGGGTACAGGGTCATCGCCGCCGACTGGCCCGGACACGGCGGAAGCACAAAGGGTATAGATGGATTCTCGTTTAACACTGTTATAGACGGCTTCGACGAGCTGATGAAAAAGACGGGGGCCGGCCCCGATAACCGCTTTGCCGTCGCGGGCCATTCCGCCGGCGGCACGATCGCGCAGATGCTTTTCCATCGCAACCCGGAATCAATCGGCGCGCTGATCCTGCTCCAGACCGGTTACAGCTTTTTTAAATTCATTCCGGATGTTATCAAGGAAACGGCCGTCGGCGCTTTTGTCCACTTTTTATGTGAGCCTTCGATCAACAAAACAATAAACACCGGCTTCAACATTGCGGGTGATCTCGCTTCCGTTTTCCTTGGCGACGAACACCCTTTTGTCATCATGGCTTCGGTCGGCATATTCGACAGTTCCGCGGAAGTCTCAATGGCCGAATACCGCGCCCTGATGGACATGGATATCGAATCGCAACTCGCCGGTCTTAAAGTTCCGACCTGCATTATCGCGAGCAGGTTCGACCAGATCGTCCCCCTCGGACACGCGAAAAGAATGCACGCGCAAATACCGGATTCCGAACTGCACATACTCAGTTCCATCGGGCACAACGGCCATGTGAACAACGCAGATAAAGTAAACAGCCTGATGCTGGATTTCCTCGGCAGGGAGTTCCCGGCGTGACATTTCGCGCGGTGCCGGTTTCTTGACACAAACAGCCGTCGGACAATAATATTAGTACACGAGCAATATGAGATTAGGTAATCAATCAGCGAAACAACATAACGCCACTGGAGGTGTAGTAATGCCGGATAAAGTTGTAATCACAGCAGCGCTCGCGGGCGCGGCCACACGCAAGGAACAGAATCCCAACGTACCGTACACCGCGGAGGAATTCATCGAAGAAGCGGTAAAATGCTATGAAAAGGGTGCCGCCGTTGTTCACATCCACGCGCGCGACCCCGAAACGGGAATGCCCACCGCCGACCTCGACGCAATCGGCGCAATCGTAAACGGCATCAAAGAACGCTGCCCGATTCTCATCAATCTCAGCACCGCCATCGGCGCGGGCGTGCCTGAGAAGCTCCGCATCCACCACATCCCGGAATTCAAACCAGACCTCGCTTCGCTCAACAGCGGCACAATGAATTTCGCGCTTGCAGACCACAAAACCGGCGATATATGGTTCGACTTTGTATTCGAAAACAAATTCGATATGGTGAAAAAGTTCGCGAAAGTCATGAAGGAAAACAAAGTAAAACCCGAATGCGAAGTCTACGACATCGGCCACGTGCACAACATACTTCTACTGCGCAGGAATGCCGGCCTTTTCGAGGAACCGATGCACTTCAATTTCGTTTTCGGTGTCGCAGGCGGCATCAAGTTCAGAATGGATTACCTTGTGGCATTCGTCAATTCGATCCCGGCGGACGCCACATGGTGCGTCTGCGGAGTGGGCCCAAACTCGTGGCAGGCCAACATGGCGGCAATCGTCATGGGCGGCCACCTGCGCGTCGGACTCGAGGACAATCTCTATATCAGCGGCAAGGAACTTGCGGAGGGCAGCTGGCAGCAGGTAGCTAAAATCGCCGACATGGCCCGTATGCTCGACCGCGAACCCGCCACGCCCGACGAAGCGCGCTCGATACTCAACCTGCCGCAACGCGACTGAACTTCGCTGTCTTATAACGGGCATACCGGGTCCGTGAATTGTAATAATAGACGGTTCGCCCCGGCTTCCAATCCGTCATGCGGTTTTATCCTGCATATTTCACCAATGCGGGCTATCTCTTTTTCTCCCAGTGTTCGGGTCTGAAATCGGGGGGCAGAACAGTGATAAATTTGTGGAAACGCCAGTTGCGCCGGATCGCGAGGCGCTTGAGGGCGGGGTCTGGATTAGTGGGGCGCGGATGCCC
Source organism: bacterium (assembly GCA_024278215.1). Lineage (GTDB taxonomy): Bacteria > UBP15 > UBA6099 > UBA6099 > JAJRTR01 > JAJRTR01. The sequence goes on along the minus strand of JAJRTR010000115.1, from coordinate 2,480 downwards.
GACTTTTTCCATAAGCGGCAGGTCGGAACTGCTGTCGGAATAAAAATAGCAGTCGTCGAGATCGATTCCGTGTTCCTGGACATATTCGCGGGCGAGAATCAGTTTGCCGCCGTGGTAGCAGAACGGTTTCCTGGCATGTCCCGTGAGAACGCCGTTCTCGAAAATGGGCTGGAGTGCAATCACTTCATCGACGTCGAGGAAATCGCCCAGCGGGTCGATAAGTTCTGTGAGGCTCGCTGTCAGCAACACAACTTTCACTCCTGCTTTTTTGTGCTTTCTCACTATCTTATATGCCATACGATAAATGTGTTTTTTCATGACCTTTTCAAAAAGATCGCGCGACAGCGCTTCTACTTCCGAAAGGTTTCGCCCCTTGAACTGTTCGAGCCCTTTCTCCACAAGCATGTCGTATTCAACCTTGCCTGTCTTTACATCAATAATGGCTTTGACCATATCGAGGATATAGTCTAGCCTTGCAGTTTCGCCGCGTTCGAGGAACATATATTTCGCCAGCATGATGCCGGAAGACCCTTTTAATATGGTGTCGTCGACATCGAAAAAGGCGACAGCTTTTTTGTTTGTTTTCCTGACCATTCGACAGATACCCGGAGCAGACACCTTTCAGTGCGGTATTTAGTTTTCCGGCATGAGAAAGTTGCCGACACGAAGCATGAGGCTTCCGGCTTTAACACCGAATTCCGCAGTGCCGCGCGGCACTACCATCCCGCTTTTCTGCGCTTCGAGCGGGTTGACCTGACTCGTGAGCATCGCAAGGGCGCTGTCCACATCTCGAAAGTCCATCGCAAGATATGGCCGTCTTTTCGAGCGGCCCTCGAACGCCTTGACTTTGCCGGGGGTTATTCTTATATAGACAGCGGGCATATCATCACGTTGCGCCACCGTCCACTCAACAATTTTCTTCCTCTGCGCCTTGATCATACGGATCATATATTCGTCGCCGCCCTTCACCATTTCTTCCATGGCTCGCGTTACCATCAGGAGCAGCATTTTTACCTTCAGGACTTTCTCCTCTTCGCTTTTGCACTGGTATTCCGGCATAAGCATCTGAAGCGAATTCAGCAGACCCTGCACCTTGAGCAGCAGTATCAGGTGCCATATCCCCTTGACTTTCGGCATCGGTGCCTTGTTGCCGGCGAAAGTATCGTTCATGTGTTTGAGTTTCTTGAAGCACAACTCGATCGTCGGGTTGGCGTGTCTGCCCTGTATCACTTTGACCGAACCGTCTTTGAACTCCATGTACGCTGCCGGTTCCTCGTTCAGAACACTTAGCTGCACGGCGCAGTTCCAGCCGGCGATCATGTTCTTTTTCGCAGGGTCGGCCTCGACTGCTTCCTCCACAAGCGGCACTGCCGCCTTAAGAAATGTTTTCGCCCTGAGTATTTCTTCTTCGTGTTCCGTCATAGCGCTCCTCCCAAGGGAAAAAATAATTGCATCAGCCGGGTAACTACAGCAACTAAGAATATCATAAAAACCAGTGCCGCACAAGAAGACACTCCGATCGCCGCTTCGACCGGCATTACGTGTCAAATCGCACACGGTTATAACCTGCATTGGTGAAATATAGCGGGGTAAGATACAAACCCCAATCCCCTGTAAACGGTATCGGGTTTTATTCCGGATCGTGTGCATAGAAAATACAGCGCAGGTTTCAAAACGCACAAGTTCAACAACATATTCCGGGAGCGGAGATCGCTTTATCCTCCGGACTTCCACCTGACCAGTTCGATGCCGGACTCGTCAAGCATCTCCAGCGAGAGATCGTCCGGGTAGCCGCCGTCATAGATGACTTTCTCAATCTTGGCATTTATGAGCATCTTGGCACATATAATGCATGGTTGTGTTGTAGAGTAAATGACTGAGCCGTCGATGCCGACACCGTGCTGGGCTGCCTGTATGATAGCATTCTGTTCAGCATGCAGCCCGCGGCACATTTCCGCGCGTTCGCCGGACGGTATGCCGAGTTCTTCGCGCAGGCAACCGCGCTCTTCGCAGTGAACGAGCCCGGTGGGAACGCCGTTGTAGCCTGTAGCGAGTATCCTTTTATCTTTTACAATAACAGCGCCTACTTTGCGCCTGATACAGGTTGATCTTTCGGCGACATCGTAGGTGATTTTCATAAAATAATCGTTCCAGCTTGGTCTGGCCATAGTGATCTCCGAGGTTCTCAATTATCCCGCATAGAATAATCTTTGTGTGTGATTAAATCAATATGGAGGCTTCACTTATCAATCAGAAACAGCATCTTACTGTCGTACTCGCTTGCACCTCTCCGGCAGGTGCAGCGCCGTTTATGAACGCTCAAGCGTCCCGGATACTATTGAGCCAATTGCAAAATTCTGATTCTGCTGCGGTCGGCTGCTATTGTCCATAGCTGCGTTGTCGGCGCAAAATCGTCCTCGACGTACTCTGCAAGTACGCCTGCGAGGATTTTACACCTCCGCCTTGTTCTGAACAATTTC
>JAJRTR010000114.1 GCA_024278215.1 bacterium | reverse complement strand
TAATAAGTATCTGAAGCGCAAAGAATATCACCCGCCCTGGGCAAGGGACGAATCGAAGAACATGCCACCGAAGGTTTCAGACTTCGAGGTGAGCGTAGACGGCGAAGCCCGGCAGAACAAATTGATAAAGTCCAGCGTCAAGGCCGAGGACCCCAACAGAGACATAATATTTGTAAAGGTGCGGCTCGACTGCGGCAACGATATGGCGTTGCTTTATGATGACGGAAAAAACGGCGGCGACAAAGTTAAAAAGGACGGCGTCTATACAGGTAGATACAGGATTTATGAAAAAGCCGCGCTTGGCAAATCTCTTGTTCGCGCCGTGGCCGTCGACCGCTGGGGCGAAACCAGCAATGAACTCACCGCCGAAATCGACGTACTGCCTATCAAGTATCCCGAAGGTGCACACGCCCCGGTGATCACAAAGCTGGACCTGCCCGAAAAAATAAAGATCGGCGAGAAAATCCATTTCGAGATACACGCCGACGACCCGGACGGCGACCTGACGCAGATTCTTATTACCATCGACGAGATAGGACTGACACTCTCGATGCCGCCGGACAAGGACGGTGTCGTCAAGCAGGACTTCTCGATCCCCGATCTCTTCCCGCCGGGTGATTATCACTTCCGCTTCCAGGCCAAAGACAAAACAAAGATGTACAGCGAACCTGTCGAAGCCGAGGCTGTGATCGAACCGGCGAATAAAGAATAGAATAATTATGTCCGGAAAAAAGAAATTTATTTTTTCTTTTCTATTATTCGCTATGATATTCCTGGTATGCGCGGCAGCCGCTGAAATAACATTGCGGTCCGCAACGCAACTTCTGGACGTAACGAAAAAACGAATGAAAAGCAGCCAGCCTGTTGTTCACTGTTCGTGTCCCGCACCCGCGATCTGTTTTCAAGTATTCAAGGAATCTCGTGAATGTTTCATATTCCACATCTTCAATAGTCAACTTTTCCGGAGGAATGTTATCTACATCACGACAGAAGCGAAGAAAAAGAAGGGGCATCCGGGAATCAAGTGGGTGACCACAACATGTAGTGTAGAAAGGAGGAATGCACAATGACTTTACACAACTCTTTGCTTTACATAAAGTCAATAGCTGCGTTGTCGGTGTAAAATCGTACTCGACGTACTCTACAAGTACGCCTGCGAGGATTTTATACCTCCGCCTTGCTCTGAACAATTTCGCTCGACCTCGCTACGAACATGATTTTGCAATTGGCTCGATAGTATACGGTTCTGACCGGTGGCGAATTGTGATTTCCCCCGTTATGCAACGAAAGAGACAGCTGAAGGTAGAATATTGAAGATATTCTTATGTTTTTCACAAAAAGTCATGGTTTTTATTGCATTTTTGTTGCGAGATAATAGAATAATGCTATAAAAGCAGGCAAGAGTTCGCCGACGATAGAACAGGTAAATACAGCATTTTTACCCGCATTGGTGAAATATAACGGGTTAGTGGTTGAGCGAAAACCCTGGAAGCATGTTGTTTAAGGAAGAATTCAAGAAAAGTGCAAACGAAGAGGTCAGGGAGGTCATATTGAAAACGAGACTTATAAATATAGGATTCGGGAACATAATTTCCGCGGATCGAGTAATCGCAATAGTTTCGCCTGAATCAGCACCTATCAAAAGATTGATGCAGGAGGCAAAAGGAAAGGGTACGCTGATTGCTTCGACATGTGGAAGAAGGACGCGCGCGATTGTCGTCATGGACAGCGGCCACATCGTTCTTTCCGCTCTTCAGCCTGAAACAATTGCAAACAGGTTTGCTGAAAAAGAAGGCCCGCATATACATCGCGACAAGGAATAATGTGACGGCCCCGAGTTTCACGTTTTGCTCGGGATGCAGATGGGCCGGCAGATGTCGCCGGTCGATTCCGGAGATGGCGCGGCAAAGCGGCGAAACTGAAATACTCTATGCTGGAGAATCAAAATGAGTACGCTCCCGGACTATAGCGAAAAAAGTGATGAAAGAAAAAACTTGGTGATCGTTCTTTCCGGCCCTTCGGGAGTCGGAAAATCATCAGTTGTCGGCAGGTTGCTGAATCATCCTGTAACAGCCGGTACGCTTGAGTTTTCGATCTCGGCAACTACCAGGCAGCCGAGGCCCGGTGAAGAGAATGGCGTCAATTACCATTTTATGGAAAGATCGCAATTCGAAGAGCTTGTCGAAAAAGACGAATTTCTGGAATGGGCTCATGTGCATGGCGAAATGTACGGCACACCGGCATCCAACTTGAGAGAAGCCTTCTCGAGGCGAAAAGACCTCGTGCTCGAGATAGACGTTAAAGGGGCGAAACAGATAAAGCAGAGAAAACCTGAAGCAATAATGATTTTTATCACTGCGCCACTCGATGAGATACGAAGCAGGCTCGCCGGCAGGCCGACAAACGAAAAAGGAGAGAAACACAAGAAAACCGTTGAGCTGAGAATGAAAAATGCGCTCGAGGAAATCGAGAGTATTCCTGAATATGACTACGTGGTAAAAAACGAAACACTTGACGAATGTGTCGAATTGATTATATGTATTATAAGGGCTGAAAGAAGCCGTGTTTCTTAGTGTTTGGCATAGGCCCGGAAAAATCAGAGGTGAGGAAATGAGCGAAACCAGCTTCGTCGCAGATGAAAAGTTATTCAAAATTGAAAACAACAAATATTTGCTTGTGAATATTTCATCCTACAGGGCGAGACAGATAAACGAAGGTGTGGAGGTCTATGTAAAATCGAAAAGCCACCACCCGCTACAGATCGCCTTGGAAGAGATAGCGGCTGAAAGAATACATTACACAATCGGAGAGTCTGAACCTGAAGAGGAAGATGTAATGCAGGAAGCAAGTTTCAGGTTCGACGAAATGATCGATCTCGAAGGCGAGTTCGATCTCGAAGACGACGATGCTTTCGAAATAGAAGACATCGACTTTGAAGCCGAGTTCGGCGATGCGGAATAATAATGAAAGAACATAACCTCCTGCTTGGAATAACCGGAGGTATCGCTGCGTACAAGGCACCCACCCTGATCAGGCTTTTCCAGCAGCGCAACATCAGGGTGAAGGTTGTTGCGACTGAGAACGCCCTCAAATTCGTTACCCCGCTGACACTGGAAGCTATAACAGGTTTTCCTGTTTATGACCGCATGTTCGAAAAACAGGAAAACAATTACCAGCATATCGAACTTTCGCAATGGGCCGATGCGCTGGTGGTGGCGCCTGCTACGGCAAACACAATTGCAAAGTTTGCGACAGGCGTTGCCGATGATCTGCTCTCCACTTTGTATGTGGCTATCAAGTGTCCGGTAGTCGTCGCTCCCGCAATGAACGACAGTATGCTTACCGACCACACAGTAGGGAAAAATCTGAATATACTGCGTGCCGAAGGTGCTTCTGTTGTGCGGCCGGGGACAGGATACCTTGCCTGCGGCACTGTGGGTCCGGGCCGGATGGCCGAGCCGGAAGAGATTGTCGAGCGGACGATGATGTACTTCTCGGAAATATCGGCGCTCGGCGGCAAACGTGTGCTGGTCACGGCCGGAGCCACACGTGAATACATCGACCCCGTAAGGTTCATCACAAACAGATCGTCGGGGAAGATGGGGTATGCCGTTGCTGAAGCGTTTCTGAAATATGGCGCTGCCGTTACTCTGGTTACGGGCGCAACAAGTCTATATCCCCCGCCCGGCGCCGAAGTTGTCGGAATCACATCTGCCGAAGATATGTACAGAGAAGTTACCGCCGTGAGCGCGGATCAGGACATCATTGTCAAGGCCGCAGCGGTAGCCGACTACACACCAGCGGATGTCAGCGAACAGAAACTCAAGAAAGCCGAAGGTGGGCTGACGCTGAATCTCAAGCGAACTCGGGATATACTGGGCACACTGGGGAAGAATAAACCGGAATCGCAGATACTGATAGGGTTTTCCGCCGAAACACAGAACCATATACGGAACTCGGTAAAGAAACTCAAAAAGAAAAATCTTGATATGATTGTTTTGAATGATGTGGCCGCATGCGACAGCGGCTTCGAAGTCGACACAAACAGGGTTATGTTCATACGAAAAAAAACAGAAAACGACGTCTCCGAAACAGGTAGGGAATATGTGAAGGATGTCGACGGACTGCACGTAGCCATTGATGCTACGCCGCTCATGAGCAAACACGCTATAGCGGAAAAGCTTGTTGGAAAAGTGATAGAGATGATAGAGAGAAATAACAGGGAAAAGTAAACCTGCTGAATCTCGAGCCATGCTGAAAAGAAGCGCACAATTCTTCTGCATAAACCATAATATAAAATCCTACTAAAAAAGAATGAAATACGGGAATCCCTTTAAAAGTTCAAAAAAAACATTATGATATGGAAAGAATAAGCCATATTGTATAGGCTTGTCGCCGAAAGGAGTTGCAAATGAGGCTTTCAACACGAGGGCGCTATGCAGTGCGGGCATTGCTTGATCTGACTCTGCACATGGAACAGGGATATGTATCACTTCAGGCAATATCACAAAGGGAGGATATATCCCTGCATTATCTGGAACAGATTTTTCACAAACTGAAGAAACAGAATATTGTGAAGAGCAAGAAAGGGCTCGGCGGTGGTTATTTACTTGCCGAGGATGCGAAAGAAATAAGCATCGGTGATGTAATCCGTGCGGTTGAAGGCCCGATTGCGCCTGTGTATTGCCTGGATGAAAAATGCGCGAAGGGGAAATGCCCGAGAGAAAAGAATTGTGTCACGCACCAGTTGTGGAAGCGTCTTGAAGAGAGAATGGAAGGTTTTCTCGATTCAGTCTCTCTGGATCAGTTGAAGGAAGAAGCGAATACCATCAAGTCGCTGCAGGACATCAAGGCGGGTTGTCAAAAATAAATAAAAGGCTTCCGCGGCCATGAAAAACCTCAATCTTCGGGGACAGCCCTGGGATATGCCGGTCGATTATTTTTCCACCAGTTGCTCCACAGGACGGCGACATCTGTGCCGACGAACATTTTTTTCTCGCGCATAAGGTTATAGCCGGCGAGTTTTTCCATAGATCGAATGGCAGCGCCCGACAGCATTCCGGAGGCTGAGAATCCGCCGGGAACATTTGATTTGAATTTTCTGTCGTCTGCCGAGCGCATGAATTCTATCAGCGCGTCACCCGCTTCGCGGCATGGGAGTTCGCCAAGCAGAGCCAGGAGGTCACTGGCCATAGAGTAATTGTCGCTCTTGTCGAGTGCTTTGATTATTGCGGGGACGGCGGGTGTGCCCAGCGATGCTATATTGCTCCTGTATGCCATCGCTGTGGACAGTTTATAGTTTTCAATCCACTGGTTGACGAGTTTCGCGGCCTGTTTTTGTTTTATTCGCACTTCGCTTTCTTTCACAGTGATTGCAAGCGTTTGCGACTTAAGGGTACCCGCCCACACTTGATCGTCTGTGTCCGCAGAAGTGAATATCGCAGTAAGTGAGTAGACACCGGCGGGTTTCATATTGAAGCATTCCGAGAGTTTTATGTTCTTGCGGCCATGGAACTCGCCTGGTGCGAGGACAAGCGGCATGTCGCTGTCGGGGGGCGATTCCGGAGAACAACTGTTCGCAAGCTCGATACCGGCGGGGTCTGAAAGAGAGAAAAAAAGGCCGGTTCGTCCCTTTTCATTCATAGTGAAAAAGTTAAGAGGCAGCCGGACATCAGCCGATGTGCGATTCTCGACTTCGATGTTTACAAACAGGGGGTCCCCGATGTTGAGAGTATCGTTATTGATGTAAAGGAAAGACTCGATGGGCCGGCAGTGCGCCGCCGGAACAGCTACAAAAAGGAATAGCAAAACGCTAATACAAACCTGAGGGATTGTTTTCATCGGGCCTGCTGTTTTCATTTTCCACGTCACCTTAAGACATTACAGAATTATAGCTGTAGATTTCTTTTAAAGGCAAGTGGCGGGGCGGCGGCAACGGTAAGGATAGTTGGTATCGGAAAAGATGGGGCATGGAATCGTCAGGGGAATCACATGTTTCGATTATAAAAAGCGTCATTGAATCGAGCGATGTGCCTGGCTGATTTTACGACATCTATAAGCTGCATTGCCGATTCTATGTTGCTGTCGGCATGTGCCTGTGCGGACGTCGCGGTGTCGGAAAGAAGCTGTGTTTTTGTGAATTGAACGATTTCCTCTTCCATATCGGCATCTTTAAGACGTGAACTGAAGTCGGAGTTGTTTATGTTCTGATGAGCGAGGTCGTTGGCGATATGCTGAAGGCGGGAAACGATATTGGCTGTCCGCAGGCGCATGTTCGAAAGATTCTCTTTTGCGCGATCTACGACGTCAATAGAGTTCATTGCGGAGGAGACGGCGGCAAGATTGACGCTGTCTATGCCGAGGGATTCCGTTGTAACGGATTTGAAAGTTTCAGTGAGGGAATGATTGGAGTCGGGTCCGACCTGGAAATCAACAGTCCAGTCGTCGCCCTGAGCGAGCATCGCGCTGGTAATGCTTGTCACCCACGCGCCGCCGGTGTCGAGAGTGTACACGCCGCCGTTGATGGTCGGGTCACTTGCAATGACCTGGTAGTCGTCGTCCGGTGTATTCTGGAGAGTGCCCGAGGAGTCCTTTACAACCCCGGCGACATGCAGAGTTGCGTCGGCCGCCACGAGATTGGCAATACAGGCGTTGCGTATCGCGTCCGCCGCGGCCGCATTCGGCGCGCTGGACAGTCCGGGGTCCGCCGGGGGCGCCCACCACTCGGCGGGGCTCCATCTCGTATATTCAAAATCGTCCGAGTCCTCGTCGGTCAGAAGGATCACCATCTTTTCAGCGTTCGCCCTGAAATCTCCACCCAGCGTACCGAGCGCAAGTGCGGAGTTTACCGCGTCGATTCCGTTCTCCACGCCGCTTAACGGGGCTCCGATTGCCGTCAATATAGCATCCACGTCGGTAGTGAAATCGGTTGCGCTTTTCTGAAATGACGTGGAGCCGTAATTTCTCAGTATACTGTCGAAACCTACGACCCCCATTCTCAAGTCGAAACCGGCTTTCGCCAGTTGACTGAACATCGACGGGGCATCATTCTTAAGCGAGTTTGCGTAGGGGCCCATGCTGGCGGTGTCGTCGAGCACCCATATTACATCAAGGTCTGTCGGGTTGAACAGCAGTCTGCCGCCATCTACCTGATAAGATGCCAGTGCCTTCCTGTTGACTTCACGTTTCATCGCCTGCACTTCTTCGTCCATCTTCCCAAGGTCTCTCGTTGTGAGAGTGGCTTCGTTCGATGCCCTCACAGCCAGGTCGCGCATCCTGTTGAGCATCTCCTCGAGTTCTTGGAAATAATCATCCCGGAGCGAATATAGATAGATGGATTCCTCCACGTTATGAATCGCTGTGTTCGTGCCCTTCACCTGGGCTTTCACGACTTCTGATGTGCCGAGTCCCGAAGGGTTGTCCGCGCCGCGATTCAATTTCAGTCCGTTAGACAACCTTTCAACAGAAGACGAAAGGCTTTTGGAATGAAGTCGCTGAACATTCCTTGCCATCATTGCGCTGATGTTAGTGTTGATTTTCATACTGACATCTCCTTTGCACTCGCTAACGGGGACTACCCCGGGAATGATCGAGACCTGAATCTCACGTATTCTCCATATCACCCTGATTCGACGTAAGCAACAGGGTGTTGTCGTAAAAGTTGCTGTAAGCGCGAGCGCGCTCAGTCTATATATTTCCACCGTGGACGATGGATGCGATATAAAAGAATTCCCCGGAATTCAGTCGGGGATAGTTCATATTCATTTATGTCCACACGCAAATCACATTATTAAGCCGGTTCGGTCGCGAGTCCGGTACGAATGGGATGCCACCACGCATAACCGACCTGTTCCTGAAACGAGCATTCAAAGACCACACAAGTTGCTCACGTGCTCAACTATGCCAGGACGATGAATGATGCACATATCCTGCCACACGTTTTCAGAGCAGTGTGCGCGCCGTCTCCAATGCGGAAGCTATACATGACACAGCCACATCCGCACAAAGGTTTTAATGCCGCAAAAGGCTTTACCGCCGTCCCCATATTGCCGGTAGATAATAGAGCCAATTGCAAAATTCTGATTCTGCTGCGGTCGGCTGCTATTGTCCATAGCTGCGTTGTCGGCGCGAAATCGTCCTCGACGTACTCTACAAGTACGCCTGCGAGGATTTTACACCTCCGCCTTGCTCTGAACAATTTCG
>JAJRTR010000006.1 GCA_024278215.1 bacterium | reverse complement strand
CACGAGTCGCGCCGCATCGACAACCAGCTTCGGGGCCGCTCCGGCAGACAGGGCGACAACGGCGCATCGAAATTTTTCCTTTCTCTCGAAGACGACCTGATGCGTCTTTTCGGCTCCGACCGCATCAGCAACCTGATGGAGCGCGTGGGCTTCAGCGACGACGATCCCATCGAGCATCCATGGGTTTCAAAGTCGATAGAGAGCGCCCAGAAAAAAGTCGAGGCACGAAACTTCGAGATAAGAAAACATGTGCTCGAATATGACGATGTGATGAACAAACAGCGCGACACTGTCTACACGATGCGACGCGAAGTGCTCTTCGGCGAGAATCTGAAAGATAAGGTTCTCGACTTTCTGGACAAACTTATAACCGGCTGTCTTGACCGTTGCTGCAATGCGGAACTCGACCCGAAGGACTGGAATCTTCAGGCGTTCTACGACGAAATATTCTATCTCTGCTTCAGGATACCGTTCACCCTTAAAGACTTTCAGAATAAAAAGCGTGAAGAAATCAAGGAGATGGTTTGCGGCTACATAGAAAAATTTTATCTCGACAAGGAAGCGCGGCTCGGCGAGGAGACAATGCGCGAACTCGAACGCATCGTGATGCTGAGGGCTATTGATGAAAAATGGATAGACCACCTTTACTCCATGGATCATCTCAAGGAAGGTATCGGGCTTCGGGCCTACGCACAGGTCGACCCGATTGTCGCCTACCAGAAGGAAGCTTTCGAGATGTTCGACCAGATGAAAGACGATATCAGGCGCGACGTGATCAGACTGATACTGATGGTTGAAGTGATGCAGCAGAGACGGCGTGTGCGCGCGGTGAGCGAAAACACCGATGAGGTAAAATCCGCAACCGAGGGAGACCGGAGCGCAATCACAGCATCAGGCGAACCACCAGACACGAAACCGGGAAAAGGTGGCAGAGGCGGTGCTGTAAAAACTATTAAAAGTACGAAAATAGGCCGCAACGATCCGTGTCCATGCGGAAGTGGCAAGAAATATAAGAAATGCTGCATGGGGAAAGAATAATTTATCTGCCGGGCATATTGTTCCTGATGTCGGAAGCGATCTCCGCTTTTTCAGCCTCGGAGAAATCAAGTTTCTTTCCAAAACGAATTGTGATATTATCGTCGCCGTAGCGCGGTATCGCATGGAAATGAGAATGAAAAACTACCTGGCCGGCCGGTCTTCCTATGTTCTTAAGAAGATTTATTCCGGGGCATCCGTAAGCTTTCTTAAGTCCGGCCGCTACATCCCGCAGAAGTTTTATCGCGTCTTCGACATCATCATCCGACATCCCGAAAATATCGTCCGAGTGTTCTTTGGGGATTACAAGCGTGTGTCCCCTCGTAACTGGAAAAGCGTCAAGAATTGCTATGCACTTTTCCGTTTCTGCAACTTTCACGGCGGCCAGTTCCCCCGCAACAATTCTGCAAAATAAGCAATCTTCGTTTTTAACCATAAACAACCTCCCTGTCCACGATCCGATTTTTTCTCTTTCTTGAGGTAATTGCAGCCGACCGCAGCCGAATCAGAATGTTGCAATTGACTCTCCTATAGATGTTATCCGCAACCGGGCTGCCGGTAAATAACGCGCGCGATATTTTTCACTCGCATTTCCCGCAAAGAAATCCGGGTTAGAGAGTGATAATGAAATAGACCATGAATATTATGTAGGAAGAAAAGAACACACCCCGCCGCACACCGGAGGGCAGGGCGCCCATCACTTTGATCATAAAAAGATGTCCAAGGCAGAAAAACACTGCTATCGACACCAGCGCAGGCCATTCGATTGCCGATAATTCACCCCTGAAAAGCGAATGGAAACTGCCGCCTGAGTTGTAGAATATCTTTGCGGCGCACACAGGTGCCGCCACGAGCGGCAGCGAAACAATTATTCCCATGATCGATTCGTTCAGAACTATCACGTACACAAAAAGTAGAATAGCTGCCAGAAACCACATCCACGCGCCACCCAGATAGCCGATCCAGAACCCTATGACAGGTCCTGCCGCTATGCTTAACAACCAGTGCCTGTTTGTCGATTTATTACCTGCAAGCAACTTCGCGGCGCCGAGAAAAAGTATCATGAAAAAAACAGCGCCGAGAAAATACGGACTGTTCGCCACGCTCGACATCAGGTCGTTGAAAAGCGGCGAAACACTCTTCGCCCACCATGCCGCCGCCATCCCCGTCAGCGAAAGAACAGGCAATATCATAGCTGGTTCGTACCTGAGCCGGCCTCTTTTCAACCCATCTCTCAATCCTGTGATCCCGCACAACACACTCACAAACAGAATGCTTGTGGACGCCGGAATTACCGGGGAAACCATACTGTATGGGAAAACGGAGATGATGTCCGGGTGCACACCGAACATCTCGGCGACGCCGCCGGGGATCAGGAAAAAGACCGGGTTCCCGGAAACCCCTGTAAGGAATCCCGTCGCAACTGCGGCAATATATCTCACAGGTGACATGAAACCGAATACGTCCTGTGCATACTTCACAGCAGGAATAAGCGCGATAAGCGCACCTGCAAATAAAGAAAGGTACAACATGTTTTCGTGTACAGGTGCAGGTGCATTCGCGGCCGATCTCGCAGATGCTCGTCGTGTACTGTTCTTTTTTCTGGTTGCTGTCGCCGGCATTTCTGTAGCAGACTCCTAACCCGGCATAGCCGGAAGCAAAAATGTCGCATTTTCGTGCCCGAACAAATGCGGTTCGAGCACGGCACACAGAGTTTCATCGTTCCCAGGGTTCACCCTTTTTCATCGTTCCCGGGGTCCACCTTGGGAACGCTTGGAACTGGAATCTCCTGCGTCTACCGATTTCTTTTCAGCATTTCTTTACCCCACCTTGCGCAGGATTTCAAAAAACATCTATATGGATAATATCAGCAGAAAACGGGTAATGTTGTTAATAACTGAACTGCGGATTCAGATATTATGTAAGAATTTCGGGGGCCTGACCGGAATTTGCCCTTTAACTCCGGATAGTGTCCCCGGGAAATTCTGCGCATGTTTCAAAAACGCACAAGTTGACGCTGTTGATAAAATCTGCTTATCGGCCTTTGCTCAAATTTTCATTTTGAAATTTTTTGAGTTTTTCAGACGTCCATCGAGTATTTGTCGAAATGTTTCGCGTTCTCTTCTTTTTCTGACGTGTTTTTCCATTTTTTT
>JAJRTR010000113.1 GCA_024278215.1 bacterium | reverse complement strand
GTCGTCGAGGAGAACCTCCATAGTTCTCGAAGCGGGCGTTATGTCGTAGTCGTTCATGCAACCCCTGATTTCCTTGATGCAGCTGTTTACCCTGGAGAGCACCCAGCGGTCGATCATCTGAAGGTCTTCGCGCGGCACGGAATGTTCCGCCGGGTTGAAGCCGTCTATATCGGCGTATATCGTGAAGAAGGAATAAGTGTTCCATAGATTAAGGAAGTAATTCTTTATAATTTCCTGAAGTTGTTCGTCCGAGAATCGTGTCGGGATCCAGGGGTTGTTTTCGCGATAGAACAGCCAGCGGAAGGCGTCCGCGCCGAATTTCTCGAAGGCGTCCTGCGGTTCGACCACGTTGCCGATGCTCTTGGACATCTTTCTTCCTTCGCCGTCGAGTACGTGGCCCATCACGATGCAGTTTTTGAACGGCGCGCGCTCGAAAAGGAAGGCACCGAGCGCCATGAGGGAGTAGAACCAGCCGCGTGTCTGGTCGACTGCTTCGGTGATGAAATCGGCGGGGAATACGCTTTCGAAAAGTTCTTTGTTCTCATGAGGATAATGCCACTGGGCGTAGGGCATAGCGCCTGAGTCGAGCCAGCAGTCGATGACCTCCGGGGTGCGTGTCATGCGCGCGCCGCACTGCGGGCACTTGCAATGGACGTCGTCGATCCATGGCTTGTGCAGGTCGAGTTCGCCGTCGGGGAAGTCCAGCGCATGTTCCTTCAGTTCCGCCGCCGAGTCGACGGAAAGAATGTGGGCTTCGTCCTTTTCGCAAATCCACAGGTTGAGCGGAGTGCCCCAGTAGCGGTCGCGGCTCACCGCCCAGTCGATGTTGTTCTCGAGGAAATCTCCCATCCTGCCTTTGCGGATATGCTCCGGTATCCAGTTTATTTCTTCGTTTACATCGAGAAGCGTGTTTTTGTAAGCGGTTGTTTTTATAAACCAGGAACTGCGGCCGTAATAGATGAGCGGCGACTTGCAGCGCCAGCAGAACGGGTAGGAGTGTGTGTAAAGCTCCGACCTGAAAAGGACATTTCTTTCCTTCAAGTCTTCGATTATCGCCGGGTCGGCATCTTTTATAAACTGACCATGCCAGGGTGTGACTTCTTTTGTGAATTTCCCGTTCAGGTCGACAGGCTGCAGGAACGGCAGGTCATATTCGAGACCGATGCGGTAGTCGTCTTCGCCGAACGCCGGCGCGATATGCACTATGCCGGTGCCGTCGTCGAGCGACACGAAATCGGCGAGTATGACATAGAAAGCGTCTTTGCCGTCGAGGTCGCAGAAGTGGAACGGTGGTTCATACTGCATTCCGGCGAGGTCGCCGCCGCGGAAACGTTCGACGACATCCGGTCGGTTTTCGCCGAATAAGGCGGCAAGGCGGCCCTCGGCGAGTATCAGGTATTCGCCGTCGACTTCGACTTTTACGTAATCGAAACGCTCGGACATTGCCAGCGCCACATTCGAGATAAGCGTCCAGGGAGTAGTCGTCCACACGAGGAAAGACGTGTTTTTCATTCCCTTCACCGGGCATTTGATGAATACTGAAGGATCGTCTACATCCTGGTAGCCCTGGGCGACTTCGTGGCTGGAAAGCGCGGTGTCGCAGCGCGGGCAGTGCGGCATAATCTTGTGCCCCTTATATAAAAGGTTTTTCTCCCAGAAGCTTTTAAGTATCCACCAGACGGATTCTATGTAGTTGTTCGTGCAGGTGATGTACGGGTCGTCGAGGTCGCACCAGAAACCCACACGCGCGGTCATCTTCCGCCATTCGCCTTCATACTTGAAAACGCTTTCGCGGCATTTGTTCACAAACTCGGCGACACCGTACTTCTCGATCTCGCCTTTGTCCTTGAGCCCGAGTTCCTTTTCGACCTGTATCTCCACGGGCAGTCCGTGCGTGTCCCAGCCGGCTTTGCGCAGCACATCCATGCCGCACATCGACCGGTACCGCAGGATCACGTCTTTTATCACACGTGTCAGCACGTGGCCGACATGCGGCATTCCGTTCGCGGTCGGCGGGCCTTCATAAAAAACAAACCTTTCCTTGCCCTTATTGCGCTCCATGCTTTTTTTCATTATGTCATTTTTTTCCCAGAAGGCCAGAACTTCTTTTTCCTGTCCCGGGAAGTCGGGTTTCTTCGGCATTTTCTCGAACATATCGCTCACCATTTCTTAAAGTTTTTCCTGAGGACCTATTGTCAAGTCTAAATTTTCGTACAAATAAAAAACCGCGGGGGCGGCCCCACGGCGCGTTCGTCTTTTATTATCCGTAAGTCCGCGGGCAGCTCTGTTTGGTTCGGCCGCCCCCGGCATCTCTTTTCGCTCAGGCGAAAGGCGACGCCACAGGCGACCGCATAATAGCGATGTTTATTATAATGTTCCGCACAATGGCTCTTCCTTTCAAATTTTTCCGAATCAGTATAGCTGCCCGCATATTGCAATGTCAAGAGTTGGGTTCGGGGCGGTGAGTTCCTGATACGGCACAGCCGGAACAACTAACCCGCATATTTCACAAATGCGGGGCTAAAATCTTTTTTCGTAAGAACTTTTATCGAATGAGGTCTGCTCGCGCGTGTTCCAGTATGTTGAAGCGCCTGCGTCGATTTTTTGTTTCATGAAATCGCGGCCTGTAAGTCGCAGTATCAACGCGGTGGGTGTGATGAACAGCAGGAAAACCAGCGAAAGCAGCAGTTGCCTGTTGACCCAGCCGATGACGCCGACGACTGCCATCCACCCCCTGTAGACATAGCGCATTATCGTCGGCGATATGAGCGTGAATAATATGAAAAAAGCGCTAAGGCCGCCGAATATGTATGCGGACCGTTCATGGCCGCGCCACAGTGCGAACGAACCTATCAACGTGAAAAACAGGAATCCGAACCAGCCGAACTGCCGGACCTGTTTCCTTTCTTCCTGCGTTTTATCTTTTATTATCGACATGCTGTCCGGTTTCCGCGGCCCGGCTCAATCAAGCGGAAACTCCTTCTCCCAATCGTCTTTAACATCAATTTCAGACTGTTGCTTTTTGTCAAGCAGAAACGGTCCCATAACGAGGTAATCCATTTGAGTGCGCATGAAGCAGCGGTATGCGTCGCCGGGTGTACATACAATCGGCTCGCCGCGCACATTGAACGAAGTGTTTATTACCAGCCCGCAACCGGTGAGTCGCTCGAATGCGGCGATCATGTCGTGATAAAGCTTATTGTCCGTGCTGCTTACCGACTGTATCCGCGCCGAATAATCGACGTGCGTAACGGCGGGGATTTTCGAGCGTATGACCTTCAGCTTATCAAGTCCGATGCGCTGATTGTCGTCGTCGGAGACCGGAACTTTGTGTTCATCGCGAACCTGTGCTGTGAGGAGCATATAGGGGCTTGGACAATCTATGTCGAAGTAGTCGCCGGCGCGCTCCTCGAGCACGGTCGGGGCGAACGGTCTGAAGGATTCCCTGAACTTGATTTTCAGGTTCATTGTCGATTGCATGTGGCGCGATCGCGGGTCGCCGATGATGCTGCGAGCGCCCAGCGCGCGCGGGCCGAACTCCATGCGGCCCTGGAACCAGCCGATGACGTTTCCTTCCGTGATTAGTTTTGCGACACGTGTGGGGATATCCGCTTCGTCGAGCTGTTCGAAGGGTGCGTTGTTGTTTTTTAAATATGTTTCGATGTCGCGCGTGGAGAAGGCTGGTCCGAGATATGAAGCCTTCTGGCGGTCGCGGCCTGTCGATGAGGGGCGCGGTTTGCCGAAGTAGTGGTGAAGGGCGATGTATGCCGCGCCGAGTGCGCCGCCGGCGTCGCCCGCCGCGGGCTGTATCCACACGCTGTCGAATATTTTTTCACGCACTATTTTTCCGTTTGCGACGCAATTGAGCGCCACGCCGCCGCTCATACACAGGTTTCGCAAACCGGTTTCGGAGCGGATATGGCGCGCCGTCTTCAGCATGATTTCTTCGGTCACAACCTGTATGGACTTTGCAATGTCCATATATTCCTGTGTCAGTTGCGTCTCGGGTTTTCGCGCGGGCAATCCGAATAACGCAGCGAACCGGCGGTTGGTCATCCGCAGGCCCGCCATGTAGCCGAAGTACTTCAGGTTCAGCCTGAAAGAGCCATCTTCTTTTATGTCGACAAGGTTGTCTTTTATGAGGGCGGCGTATTTCGGCTCGCCATAAGGCGCGAGGCCCATTAGTTTGTACTCGCCGGAATTGACCTTGAATCCGCAGAAGTATGTGAACGCGGAATAGAGCAGTCCGAGCGAGTGGGGGAAGCGTATGTCGCGGAGCAGTTCGACACGGTTTCCTCTGCCGACCCCGAAGCTCGCTGTGGTCCACTCGCCTACGCCGTCCACCGTCAGGATAGCCGCTTCATCAAAGGGTGATGGGAAAAAAGCGGCGGCGGCATGTGACTCGTGGTGCCTTGGGTAGAGAATATTGCCGTCGAAGCCGAGTTCCTTCGAGATGATCTCGCTCAGCCACAGTTTCTGCTTGAGCCACACAGGCATTGCCAGCAGGAAAGAGGGCAGGCCCGCGGGCGCGTAGCTGAGATATGTCATGAGCAAACGCTCGAATTTGAGAAACGGTTTGTCGTAGAAGGCGACAGCGTCCAGCATTGCGGGTTCGATGCCGGCCTCGCGCAGACAATAGTCCGCGGCATGATAAGGAAATGCCGGGTCATGTTTTCTGCGCGTGAACCGTTCTTCCTGCGCGGCGGCGGCAACCTCTCCGCCGCACAACAGGCAGGCGGCGCTGTCGTGGTAATATGCAGATATTCCGAGGATGTTCATATTCGCGGTTTATGTTCTGAACGTAATTATATGATCGGGCACCTATCAAAATAAAGTGTAGATGAAAGGCGCGACCGCCGAAGATTCGGCAAGCCAGAGCAAGAGCCCGAGCAGCAGCAGCACTGTGATTATCGGTGCAAGCCACCAGATTTTACGTTCTTTTAGAAACTGAAAAAATTCAGCAAAAAATTTCATGTTGTCACAGCCATATATTTTGTTTGTTGTCTTATTTTACAATCAACAACCACCATTAACAATATCCATAACAAAACACTATTCCGACCTGGAATCAGCAATCGGCTCTTCTATAAAAGGATTATAAGGAAGTCTGACAATCTCGCCCGTCGCGGCGGATTCGCCCGCGGCAAGCGCAAGCAGCAACGACTCCATCCCTTCGCGGCCCGAACTGCGTTCAGGTTCGATGTCGCGGCGGATGCAATCGGCAAAGTATTCAAGTTGATTCGCGTAGGGGTCGCTTTTTTCTATCGACGGATTGCGCGACCGACCGTCGGGAGTAGTAATCGTCAGGGGTTGACGGTTCTGCGAATGGAACTCGATGATCGCGTTTTCGAACACGGCCCTGTAGCCCTGAGTGAAAGGATATTCCGGGGAAATAAACCAGCCGGCGGCGGCACGAGCCATCGCTCCGCTGTCGAATCGGAACGCAGAATTGACGGATATCACCTTTTCTTTTTCTATGCGCCCCGAGTAGACTTCCGCCGGTTCACCCATGAGATACCTGATCATATCGACATCGTGTATATGCAGATCGACGCCGGGTCCGCCGCTTAGCTTTTTGTCCATCAGCCAGTTGCCGGACGCGCTGCCGGGCAAGGTTCCATATCTCCATGCGGTCAGGTCGACAAGGCCGCCGTATCTCTTATTGGCGACTGTTTCTTTAAGAAAAACATATTCCGATCGAAATCTAAGGCAGTGTGCAACCATGAATTTTATGCATGCTTTCCCGCATGTGTCGACCATCTGCTTCGCGTCGACCGGGTCCAGCGCTATCGGCTTTTCGCATATCACGTGAACACCGAATACCGCCGCCATTCGTGTTATACTTTCGTGCATGAATGTGGGAAGACACACGTCGACGGCATCCACATTTTCAAGTAGCAGGTCCTGTGCCGAGTAAGCACGTATTCCAAACTGCTTGTTTATGCGTTCGAGGCTCTCCGGCCTTGCGCTTGTTACTCCGACGACTTCCAGTTTGTCGATGTTCTTCATGGCGGTAAGGTGACGCTTCGCCATAGTGCCCGCGCCCAGTATTCCGATTCTTACTTTTTTCATATTTCTACCTTTCGTTATTCCTGTTTGTACGTTTCATGCGGTTCTCCAGCAGCTTGATGTTGCTGATAGCGTAGCTGTTGCCGGGTTCGAGTTCGAGCGCGCGCCTGAACGATGCCAGAGCTTCATCATTGCGCCCCAGCCGCATGTATGCCGCGCCCATGTTGACAGTCGCGCCGATGTGAGCGGGGTCAAGGCGGAGGACTTTTTCGTATTGTTTTACGGCTTTATTAAACTGATTGTTTTTGAGGAAAGCGTTGCCGAGCAGGTAGTTCGCCGCCGGCCAGTCGGGCTGGACATCGAGGATGCGCTCGATCATCGAAACAGCTTTGCCCGGCGCGCCTGTTCTCATTTGCAGGATTGCGATATTATAACGCACGTCGTTTGAAGGGTGAATATCGAGCGCGCGTCTGTAAGAACGTTTCGCGCACGAATAATCTTTCACGTTGAAACATGCCGTTCCCAGAGCGTTCCACGCCTCGTAGTGCATGGGATCGAGTCTGACAGCGGCGTCGAGTTGCCCGACAGCGTCGCGAAACATTCCGGCTTCGACGAGCCTGCGCCCGTAATTTGTCCTTGCCCTCGAACTCTCGGGGCATACTCCGGCTGCCTCGCCCCACAGCGACAGGCCCGTGTTCCATTTCTCGTTCTGTTTCGCGGTCTGCGATGCGAAAAAAAGACACAGACAGACGAGGAACACTTTCATCAGCAACTCGTACTTTTCGGCGGCGGCGTCGAGCTTCTGTCCCGGAGCCCTGTAGAGGGACATCGCGGCGATGAAAATGCTCATTCCGGCCACAGGCAGGTACATGTATCGCTCTGCCATCACAGCGCCGAACGGCACTATGTTCGAGATGGGAATCAGGCAGATAAAATAGAACAGGATCCCCATGCTCATCGATCTGCCCTGCCTGCGGAAAAGAAACGCCGTCAACAGGAACAGGAAATGTATGATAAATGAAATGACGACCAGGAAGTCGGTAAGCGAATGAGTACTTGAGATGCAGTGCTCGATGCTGTAGCCGAACGGCATAAAGAACAATTGCAGATATTTGAGGAATGCGACAGCCATGACCGCGACCGACGACTGAACATCGTGGCCCGGCATAGCGGCGGCAGCGGCCTGCGCGGGGTTTGCCATCAGTCCGAAACGAACCGACGCAAATACGAGGGCGATTATGAAGTATGTAATAAAGGGAACCGTTTTTGATTTCAATGAACGGTTTTCGGGCATATCCGGTTTGAGCAATTCATAGGAGAGTGCCCACAGTGGAAAAACAGCGGCGCTTTCTTTCGTAAACATTGCAAGAAGATACAGCACACCTGCCGAAGCGAGCGATGAGAGCGCCCCGGACCTGCGGAGACGTGTGTGGGCGAGGAAAGCGCCGAGGAAGAAAACCGCCGAAAGCGGGTCCTCGAGGAAAGAACTCCCGTCGACAGCTTCGCTCTGGAGCGGGTGGCAAACAAAGATAAGTGCGGCAAAGATTGCGACATCGCGCCGTCCGGTGACTGCCAGCGCTACAAAAAACAACAGTACTCCCGCCATAGCATGAGCCAGCACACTTGCAGTTCTGAAGGGCGTGGATTCTTTTCCGGCTATGCTCGATATGGCGAGATAAACGGCTGTGACGACAGGCCTGTAGGTACGTTCCCCGGAGAATGAGAAATATTCGCGGGTGAAGAGATTCCTGAAATTCGACGGGTCGTCGAGATTGTTGTTTTCGGCAATTATTACAAGGTCGTCATATACAAAAGGATTGTCCAGTGTGTCCGCATAGATCAGCCAGGCGGCAAAGAAAACAAGTAATGCTAAAAGCAGAATAGTACGTTTATTATCATGTTCGGATGAAGACACTTTGCGAATCCTGTATGCCTGAAATTTGTACTGAAAAGAGAGTTAATCCTGAAAATCATGACTGTAAAGAACAGCCGGATCCCCGTAAACGGACATCTTATACTGGTATTGTTTTTCTTCGTTGCGGATGTAAGAAAAATTGCCCGGCGAGGGCTTGTTGAAAGGAACATTTTTCATTGTGCCGCCGTCTTTCGAGTATGGGTTGGCCGGATATGCGAGAATGTGTTTTTCTATGAGCAATATGTCGTCGGTGGGTGTGCCGGTGATCTGTGCAGGCGGCGGATAGCTGCCGAGGTGGGCGGCGGCGTAGTGGTCCATGGCAATCCTGATAGCTTCCGCGCCAAGGCGCGTCATATATGCCCGCTTTGCGGCTGAGGACTGGAACAGAACAGGCCATGACAGGGCGGCCGCACCTGCGACGGCACAGATAAGTATTACAATCTCGACAGTTCTTAGTTTCGTTTTGTCAATCACACAGTATCCTGTAGTTGTGCGACATACACATGTGTTTTCGCGACAAACAGAGTTTTGTACGCCTGCATACCCGGTTGCGCTCGACCGCTAACCCGGATTTCTCACCAAGAAAACCGGAAAATCGCGATAACGCCTATTCTACTGTGTTGCGGCAGCGATTCGGGATCGGTCACATACCTGCATTTCGCGCAAGAGGCCGGCTGGCCGGCTGCTCTCTCACCACTCACTTGCCACGCCTTGTATTATAAAGGCATTCTCCCGATTTCCGGCCCGCATTGGTGAAATATGCGAGCTAATGCAGCTTCTTCTTTTTCGCTGTTTTTCCTTTCTTTTCAGAGCGGCTGCCTGCCGTTTTTTTCTTTTTTGTTTTTTTTGCTGTTTTTTTCGTGCCGGCACCGTTGGAATCGCGCCGAAGCAGCCCGAGTTGTACAAGGTCATGAAGGTGTATCATACCCACGGGTTTCATGTCGTCATCCACAACGGGAAGAACAGTAATCGCGTTATCTTCCATAATGGTCAGGGCTTCTGTGAGTGTCTTCTTTGCGAAAATATGCTTCGGATTTTTGATCATAACCGAATCGACATTCAAGAGGAAGATTCTCGTGAGTGAACCCTGTGATCTCTGTAGAAGCCTGCGTACGTCGCCGTCGGTGATGATGCCCAGGAGTTTTCCATCGTCGTCGACGATGCTTATGGCACCGAGCCCCTTGGAAGTGAGTTCGAGGAGAGCGTCCTTGAAGATGGTGTCCCACGGTACGGTGGGATTGCTGGGGCGTGTGGCGACAAGGTCGCCGATGGTGTAGATAGCTTCGCGCGCGTCCGAAGCGGAGGCCGGCGCGCGCTCATGCTCGATGTCCTGCTGGTGGATCATGCAGAGGCCCAGGAGATCGCCGACAGCGAGCGCGGTGAGGCAGGTGGTGTAGGAAATGAGACCGTCTTCCGAACCTGTGGCGATAGCGGAAGTGAGCAGCACATCGGCGGAGCGGGCAAGGCCGCCGCGCGCGACAGGAGTGACGGCGATTATTTTCACTTTTTTCGTTTTCAGCCACGGAATGATACGAATTATCTCATCGGCATCTTCTCCGGATGAAATTATCAGGACAACATCTCTTGCCGAAACAGATGCCGCTTCCCCGTAGAAGGCGTCTACGGGATTCAGCAGACATGCGCTTCTGCCGGCGCTCCTGAAAGAGGATACCAGCTTTTCTCCAACTGGAATCGATTTCCCGTTTCCCATCACGATAATCGCGCCCTCGCATGATTGAAGCAATTCCAGCGCATGGTCGAAGTTTTTATTCAAACCGGAAGCCAGACCTTCGATTTCCCTTGCGACGTTTCGGAGAATCTCCCTGGCTTTTTTAGTCGGGGCCATCGATTTTACCTCCTGGATTTATATTGTCTATGTGCCTCGGTGTCTTTACCCATTTCTGGAGCCTGCGACCGAAGGCTATCTGGAAAAATACGTACATCGTTGTTGTCCATGAACCGGTTATAATGAAAAAATTCAAAAGAGTTGTAAGCACAACATATCGTTCCATGTCGTAAGGAACAAAGGGCGCTTCGATGTATTTGTAATAGAGAATCGGCGCGAGCAGGGCCAGCCCCATGATGATGAATCCGCAGAGCAGCCCCAGTCCGGAATAAAAATAATATGCCTTTTTCGACACTTTAAAACCTACGAATATCTCGAAAAAAGCCGCCCGGCGGTCCCAGCCGACTGCAAACAATGAATCAAATTTCATTACGTTTCTATAGTTTTTCCATGCACAGTAGATGCCATACACAACCGCAATGCCGATGAGTTCTTTCAATAATGGAAACTGGTATTTCGGCAAGACGGATATCGCTGCGATGGATACTATGAAAGGGAAAAAGCCGAATACGAAAAAATAGAGCATTGACAGGTGAAGATGTTTCGAGGCTTTCGAGCGCAGAGAGATTTTCCTGCCTCTGGGGTTTTCTTCGATAAGCCATATCCAGTTATCTTCAGGCAGAAGCACGAGCAAAGGTAAAGAAACCATAAGAAGTATCAAAGTCGTATATAGAATGGCATAAAATTTCATATTCTGAAGTGAAGCGGGCGCAAAATGAAGAAACAGGAAAAACGCACCTTCCGAGACAACAAGAATAAGAAATTTGAATAATCTTATGTCCATTATTGTGTTATCCTGAAGTCGACTTTGAGCCTTTCGGAGATATGCACATCCTCAACGGAATACAGTTCCACGGCTGCCGCTTCGGTCAGGCCGGTCAGTTCTTTGACGACGGCGAGATAGCGCCTTGCCGGAATATAGCCCACGCGGCCCGTCTCCGGGTCAGGGATCATACCGTTGCGGCGGGCGGCTATCGAGGCCGCCGCAAGCATGCCGCTCAGTATTTTACTGATTTCCTTCTGATCTTTGTCGTGCGAAACAACAGCCTTCTCGATCACCTGCCCTTTGCGGTATACAATGTAGTCGTCGACGACAGTTAGCGTGATGTAAATGGGCTGGTCCACGAGCACGTTTGTATTCGACCTCGCCTCTACGATGAGGTCTGTCTTCGATTGGCGAAGGATTTTCAGCAGGCTTTCGAGTTGCGCGCTGAAAATCTCGTATGCGTTGTCCTCGACCCTGGCCCCCCGCTCGATAGCTTCCCTGAAAATACCATTGATCATTCCGAGCAGAATTTCTCTTACTTCTTTGTCTGAAGCGTTTAGCGGCACTACCCGCCTGCCGAGCGCCTGTTCTTTTTCGTATATTATTTGTCCGTAAAGTATGTCTCTTTTCGTGTCGCCGAGCACTTCGGCGTTATTCTGCGACAGCCGCACGATTTCCTCTTCGAGCTGCTGTTTCTTTTTTTCAAGTTTTGTCCTGTCCGCCTCCAGTATTCGACGTTCGGCATCGAGTTCTCCGATACTGACATTCATTTCTTCCGCCGACGACTGGAGGTCCGTAAGTTCCATACTTTTCAGGTTGATCGCACCGAGAATATCGTCCAGTTCCGCCTGTTTTTTATCGAGCTCTTTCCGGCTTTCGGTGTAGCGCGAATTCACATCGTCAAGCGACTTTGCAAGCCGGGCTTCATCCTGCTCATATTTTTTGGTAAGTGCGGTGAGTTTGGAAAGCTCAGCCTCTTTGTCTTTCAGTTCGGTCATCAGTTTCTGGAGTCCGAAAAATGCGGTGCGGGCCTGTTTGGAAACCACAAAAAGTGCAGAAAGTGTGACAGACACAATAAGGATTCCGGTGATGATTGTTATGATTATGGAAGTGTGTTTCGGGCGCAGGCCGAAGATGCTGACGCGCTTTTTACCCACGCGGCGCCCCACGAGGTCGCCGATATAAGCGATCAGACCGCTCACGATTATGAGCAGCATTACTATTCCGAATCCAAGTAAATCCATCAGTTCATTTCTACCGTTTCGGCAACATGCACAAACGAGTATTTGCATGTTGCGGGCATTCCATTATTCTCGCGGTACAAAATAAAAACCTACTTCGCGCACAACCAGTCAAGTCCCAGCTCGCACAACTTACCTCGTGTCGGGTTGCCGCTTTCCGGGTCCCAGCCCATGATGCCGTAATAATCCCTTTTCGCCGCCTCGAAGTCTTCGCGCCGCACACAAATCCCCTTGCCGGTTCCTTTCGGCATCGGCTCGAATACGCGGTCGGGCAAAATGTCGTCGTCCGCCGTGAAACCTTCGCGGGCATTGAACGCGCGCATCATGTTCACGCGCCTCTCGCCCACCTTCATCAACTCCCAGAACGACATATTCCAGCCTGTGACAGCCCTGACGAAGCCTTCGAGATCGTAGTAGTTGAAGAGCGCGTCGGGGCCCCAGCAGAAAGCGCAGAGAGTGAGAGTATCGAGCAGGCTGTAGTACATCTGGGTCATGGCGACCATCCGTGCTTTTTCCGTATCGAGTGCAGCCGCTTCGCGAGTCTCGTAAAGTCCGAGCCCGAGCGCGGCGTCGTTCGGTGCGGTTATCAGCCAGTCGTGTTCCGAAGACATGTGGTCCGCCCCAAACGGATTGACTGCATAGGCCAGAGCCTGCGATTTTTTCACCTGTGCCATGTGTCCGGGGAAAGGATTCCCTTTTGCATGGATTGCAAACGGTGCTGTCTCCGCGCCGAATTCTTCTATCGCCGCAAACATGCCTTCGGCGAGCACATCGCCGAACCCGTCGCGCGCGCCTATCATTTCAACGGCCCGAAGCGCGGCGTCCGCATCGCCGAAACGCAACTTTAATCCGCCGGTCTGTTCTTCAGTTATAATGCCGTTTTCAAAGCTTTCCATCGCATAAGCGATCATCGCGCCTGTCGATATCGTGTCTATCCCGAAGGCGTTGCACAACTCGTTGGCTTTGGCGACAGCCGTGATGTCGTCGATCATCAGGTTTGATCCGAGCAGGGCGATTGTCTCGAATTCCGGGCCGCCATAAGCAGGGTCCACCGTATAGGGCTTATCGGCCTTTACGATCTTTTTGCAACTGACGACACAGCCGAAGCAGGTTTCCGATTTGGCCACGATGGAATCGCGCATCGTCTCGCCGGACAGTTTTTCGACACCCTCGAACGAGTTGTAAGTGAAATTACGAGTTGTGAGATTGCCGGAATCGTATTGCGGTTTGACAACGCCGGCGGTCCCGAGCGCGCGCAGGATTTTAGCGAAGCCCGAGTTGTCGCGCCGTTCTTTTGCAAGTCTGCCGTATGAGAGCACAGCATCTTTATCGTCATATTCGTAAGGCCGTTTTCCGCGGCAGGCGACAGCTTTCAGGTTTTTAGAACCCATGACAGCGCCCGCGCCTGTGCGGCCCGCGTAATGCGAGCTGCCGCCGGATATGCAGGCGAAGCGGACGAGCTTTTCACCGCCCGGGCCGATGCAGGCGATCTTCACCTTTTCGTCGCCGAGTTCTTCGCGAATCGCGGCGCGTGTGTCGGCGGTAGGCCTGCCCCATATCGAGGCAGCGTCTATTATATCCACATCGCCGCTGCTGATGCTTATGTAAACGGGCGAGGAGGCTTTCCCCGTGACGACAACCGCGTCGAACCCGGCGAACTTCAGTTCGGGCCCCCACTGGCCGCCGCACTGCGAGTCGCCCGCCGTGCCCCCCAGCGGCGATCTGCATGTCACCGTGAAACGGCTCGCGCCCGACACCGGGGCGCCCGTCAGCACGCTGGGCGCGAGCACGAGCAGCGATTCGGGCGCGAGCGCGTCGGTGCCCGCGGGCATCTCGTCGAGCAGGTAGAACATCCCCAGCGCGCTTCCGCCGGGATACTTGCGGTAGAAAAGGTCTTCGCGCTCATCGACCTCCCATTTCCGGTCGGTCAGGTCCACCTTCAGAATCTTTCCGTTATATCCGTTTCTGCTCATTGGCTTAATCGTCCTGTGTCGAAAGATGTTATGACTTCAGCGCGCACATATACTTCACTTCGAGTGCGCGTAATGATTGCGTATAAATTCATCAAAGATCAAAATAGAGTTCATACTCGTAGGGGTGCGGCCTGAACCCGAGCGGTTGCAGTTCCGTCTCCCTCTTGAGTTTTATCCATGTTTCGATGACCTCCATAGGGAACACGTCGTTGAATGTGAGGAAATCGTTGGACGATTCGAGCGCGGCGAGCGCCTGTTCGAGAGAAGACGGCGCGGTGTGGAGTTTCGCGCGTTCCGCGTCCGACTGCGCGTAATTATTGATGTCGAACGGGCCGAACCCTTCCGCCGTTGGATCGATTTTGTTTTTGATGCCGTCGAGTCCGGCCATGAGTTGCGCGGCCATGGCGAGGTATGGATTGCACAGGCCGTCGGGAAGTCGGTATTCCACGCGCTGTTCGATCTCGTTCTGAGCGTAGCCGGGAATCCTGAGTGCGGAACTCCTGTTGGAAGAGGCGAAGAAAAGGCTCATCGGGGCGGCCATGCCAACGCCGAACCTGCGGTATGAATTGGTGCCCGGATTCGTTATCGCCATCAGCGGGGACGTGTGTTTGAGGAGACCGCCGAGATACCGGTGTCCCATTTCGTTGAGTTTCGCGTAGCCGTCCGCGGCATAGAAAAGAGATTTGCCGTTGTTCTCGAGATACTGGTGGAAGTGCATACCGCTGCCGGGAACGCCGTCGAGCGGTTTGGGCATGAAAGTCGTAACGCAGCCGTATTCGCGCGCGGTGTTGGCGATCATATATTTCATAACGGCGACACTGTCCGCCGCCTTGAGCAGGGTGTTGAAGTAAGGTTCGATCTCGCACTGGCCGGGGCCGCCGAGTTCGTGATGGTGGTACTTGACGGGGTAGCCGGCGTTTTCGATGCGCTTGACCATATCAGAGCGCAGGTTGTAGAGGCGGTCGCGCGGTGCGTCGGCCTGACCGTTGCCGAGTGTGGGCAGCTTGATGCCGAGGTTCGGGTCTTCGTCGGCGTCGACATTCCAGGAAGCCCACGATGCGTCCACTTCATAGAAAGCCTTGTTGAGCTTCGAGCCGTATTTCGCTTCCGTGAAAACGTAGAACTCCATCTCGGGCAGCCACAGCGAGCGGCCATCGATGCCGACAGCCTTTATAGTCTCCTCTGCTTTGCGGGCGATGCGGCGCGGGTCGCGCACATAAGGCTCGCCGTCGGGCGTGAAGATGTCGCAGATCACTGCCAGCGTTTTCGCCTCGCAGAACGGGTCCACGAATGCTGTCGACGGGTCGGGTTTGACGAGCATGTCACCCTGTTCGATGGCCCTGTAGCCGGGATACGGCGACATGCTGATGCCGGTGCCCTGCGTGAATACCGATTCCTTGATATGGCGCGTCGAATAGGTCATGTGTCGCCAGCGGCCTATCATGTCCATTGCTTTCAGATCCAGCATTTCTATCTCGTTGTCCCTGACGAACTTCATCAACTCTTCATGGTTCTTAAACAAAATATTACCTCGTTTCAGTTTGTTGAGCCAATTGCAAAATTCTGATTCTGCTGCGGTCGGCTGCTATTGTCCATAGCTGCGTTATCGGCGCAAAATCGTCCGTACGCCTGCGAGGATTTCACACATCCGCCTTGCTCTGAACAATTTCGCTCGACCTCGCTACGAACATAATTTTGCAATTGGCTCTGTTTACAGTAATAATCAGACACGGAAGACAATGACGTGTTTTCAACAATCACGTTGCGATGAAACCGCCGTCCACGACGAGTTCCGCGCCGGTCATGTAGCTCGACTCCTCGCTTGCAAGGAACAGTGCAACTTTGGCGATCTCGCCCGGCTGTCCGAATCTGCCCATCGGAATGCTGTCCTCGACCGCCCTGGTCCATTCATCGTTTTTCATATACTTATGCTGCATCGGCGTGTCGATCATGCCGGGATGGATAATGTTGCAGCGGATGTTTTCCCTGGCGAACTGAACGGCCAGCGACTTGGTGAGAGTGCGCAGAGCGCCCTTGGCGGAGGCGTAAGCATCCTGCGGGATCGTCGAGCCTGTGAGGCCCGAGATCGAGCCGATGTTGATAATCGAGCCGCCGCCGGCTTTTTGCAGTTCGGGTATCCCGTATTTGCATATCAGGTACGCGCCTTTCAGGCAGATCGCCAGCACCGCGTCCCAGTCTTCTTCCTTCGTGTCGACGACTGATTTATCTTTATCCTTCCACAGCACACCCGCGTTGTTGTAGAGGATGTCGAGTTTGCCGAAAGCTTCGACACCTTTGGCCACGAGCGCCTTGCAGTCGGCCTCCTTGCTCACATCGCAATGGCGGAAGACAGCTTCGCCGCCCTCGTCGGTTATCATCTCGACAGTTTTCGCGCCGGCGCTGTCGTTTACGTCGCCGATGACGATCTTCGCGCCTTCGTCGGCGAAAAGCACCGCGGCGGCCTGTCCCTGTCCCATGCCCGCGCCGGTAATCAGCGCGACTTTATCCTTCAGTCTTTTCATAATTCGCAATCCTCCGTCATCTTCATATATCTATATCTCAAACGGGCCGATTGCAATCGGCCTGCTCTTTCCATATTATCCCAGTTCGAAATACTTGCGGCGTTCCCAGTCTGTGACACTGGAGAGAAACTGCTCGATCTCCCACTGGCCGACCTTCACGTAGTGGTCGACGACATCGTCGCCGAAAATCTCGCGCACCGGCTCGCTTTCGTCGAGATTCTTCACAGCGGTCATCATGTTTCGCGGTAGTTCGGGCAACGAATCATGAGCATAGGAATCGCCCGTGATGAAAGGTCCGATGGGTTCGAGTTCGTTCTCGATGCCGTAGAGTCCGGAGCCGAGGCAAGCGGCCAGCGCGAGGTATGAACACACGTCCGCGCCGGGGATCCTGTTTTCGATGCGGCAGCCGCCGCCGTGGCCGCAAATACGGAAAGTCACCGTGCGGTTGTCGCCACCCCAACTGATGTTATAAGGAGCGAACGACTGCTTGCAGTAGCGTTTATAGGAATTGATAGTCGGCGCGTAGAAGAACTGCATGTCCTTCACAAGGTGCATCATGCCGCCCATGAAATGGCGCATCAGTTCCGACATACCGTGTTCGTCTTTGCTGTCGTAGAAAGCGTTTTTCCTGCCGGCGCTGTCCCAGAGGCTTGTATGAATGTGGAGCCCGCTTCCGGAAGCGTCGGTCGAGTGCTTCGACATAAAAGTGGCCATCAGCCCGTTGAGCGCGGCGATTTCCTTGATGCTGTTTTTCATGAGCGCGTGGCGGTCGCCCATCTCGACGGCTTCGGCGAACCTGATAGCCAGTTCCACCTGTCCGTGGCCCCATTCGCCCTTGGTGCTTTCCACCTCGAGACCAAGGTCGTTGAGACCCTAGCGGATCGGCTTGATAATCCATTCGTCCAGCGAGCCGCGGAAAATCGAGTAGTCGGAATAATTCTTTGATAGCGGTTCCAGGTTCGTGTAATCTTTTTCACGCGCCGAGTCCACAGTTTCATTGAAAAGGAAAAATTCGAGTTCCGAGGCCATGATGGGAATGTAGCCCATATTGCCCGCTTTTTCCTGTTGCCTGCGGAGTATCGTGCGCGGCGCGATGGCGACGAGGCTGCCATCTTCGTTCGCAGAGTCGCACAGCACGATAGCGGTTTTCTCGAACCACGGATATATGCGCAGAGTATCGAAGTCGGGAATAGCCATCATGTCCTGGTAGCCGGTGTGCCAGCCCGTGAATTCGAGACCGTCGATGAGTTCGAGGTCCATATCCCAGCCGAGGTTGCAACTGCACGTGCCCGCGCCGCCTTTGAAGATATCGAGAAATGTCTGTGCGCAGAACCGCTTCCCGAACAGGCGGCCCTGCATGTCCACACCTGCTGTGATCACCGTCCGTATTTTGTCTTCCTCGACAAGTTTTTTTAATGTTCTTTTGTCAATTTTTCCCCTGGCGTCACTCAAAATAAACACTCCTTTCGCTTCGTATGTATTCCCTTTGCGTTGTAATAAAAAAGCACATGCGCGGCCCGGTATTATCTTAAAATTCGCGCGCCCCTTCTGTCTATACTGCAAATATGGATCGCAGCTGGCGCTCCGTTGTCGGCGAAAGCCTTTTTCATAGCCTGGCCGATCCTGTCGGCAGGTGCCTTCGAGTCCGCCACCGCGAAAACGGAAGCTCCGCCGCCACTGATAGCGCAGCCCAGTGCGCCGCGTGCCAGCGCAGCCTTCTTCACATCCGAAAACCCTTTTATAAGTCCGGCCCTCGCCGGTTCGATCACGCGGTCGACAATAGATTCGCCGAAAAGCTTTGTGTCTTTTTTGCACAGCGCGGCGGTAATAGCAGCGGTCGCGCCCATGTTGGCGACGAAATCTTCAAGAGCTATCTTTTCAGGCAGCACGGCGCGCGATTCCCTGGTGGGCATCGGGAAATCAGGCTGCGCCACGATAATCACCGCGTCCGCAGGGCCGCCCAGCGGTATCGCAGTTATACGCCCTTCGGCGATACGTGTGACAACCGCTCCGCCGAAAAGCGCGGCGGCCGTGTTGTCCGCGAAAAATCCGCCGCTTACTTCCTCTTCAGCCTCTGTGCATAACTGGAGCAGTTCGTTCCTGGTCAATTTCTCTCCGAATATGTAGTTTGCCGCATATCCGCCCGCCACCGCGCTTGCCGCGCTGCTGCCGAGCCCCGAAGGGAAGGGAACACCTTTTGTTATCTCGATATTGAGACCTTCCTTCGCGCCGATCTTTTCGAGCACTTTCGCCGCCGCAATAGAAGCCGTATTCTAGCCCGGTTCCTGCGGTAGTCTGCCGCCGTCGCCTTCTATGCCGATCAGTTCGACGCCCGGCCCGCGTTTTCGACGTGCCCGCACAATATCTCCAAGGTTCGTTATCGCCAGCCCCAGCACGTCGAAACCCGGCCCGATATTGCCTATCGACGCCGGGGCATAAGTCGTCACTTCTTTCACTATGATAGTACTCCCTGCTGTCTATTTCGTAATTATACTCTTGCCGGTTTTGCGCACAATAAGATTTAAAACCCGCATCGGTGAAACATGCGTTACCGGCACAACGCCATCGAAATCGGCAATATACACATTACATGCCGCACGTCAGCCGGCAAGAGCATCACCATCACATAATATATTGGTTTATCTCGTGGCTGTAGTCCATGCCTTGCGCGAAAAATGTGGAGAGGGAGTGCCACATCGTCGGTATGCGATAAAAACAACCTTACACACAAAACCGGCTATATTTCTTTATCCGCATCGACATTTATCAGCGCATAATCGCGGTTGCCGAGCCCTATTTTCTCGCCGCCGTCCAACTGGCGTTCCCAGTCTACATCGTAAAGTGCGCGGAATTTATCCGGGCAGTCTATGTCGTCGCCGAGTCGCGAACCAGCCACGCCCGGCGCCCTGTTCACAAGGTCCACCGACGCCTGGTCGAGCGCGACAGGGTCGAGGGAGGCCGCGACGCCGACATCCGGTGCGACAGGAACGTCGCTCCAGTTGCAGCAGTCGCAATCGGGAGTAATGTTTGTTATCAGGTTGAAGAAAGCGCACTTGCCCTTTTTCGGCGCGACCGCTCCCATAGCGTATTCCGCCATTTTTTCCTGGAAAACATTCAGGTCCGACTTCCAGTTTACGCCTATCGCTTCGCTGGGGCACACAATGGTGCATTCGGCGCAGCCGATACATTTATCGGAGTCGATCCGCGCCTTGTTGTCAGTCCGTATCTCTATCGCGCCCACAGGGCACTTTTCGACACAGGTGCCGCAGCCGACACATTTTTTCTTTTTCACCTTCGGTTTGACATCCGAGTGCATGTTCTGCTTGCCGCTGGGAGCGGCACATCCCATACTGATATTTTTTATCGTTGCGCCGAAGCCCGTCGCCTCGTGGCCTTTGAAATGGGAGAAAGCGATAAGAACATTAGCATAATGAATGCCAGAAGCTATTTTTACCGATTTGAAGTACTTTCCGTCGATCTTCACACGCACGAAATCGTCGCCCCGCAGACCGTCTGCGACAATGACCGGCGCGCCGACCGTGCCGTACCCGAACCCGTTTTCATAAGCGGTGATAATGTTGTCTATGGCGTTGCTGCGCGAGCCCCGGTAGAGCGTGTTGGTGTCGGTGATGAACGGTCTTCCTCCGGCCTCCCTGACGCAATCGACAAGCGTGCGGATCAGAGGTGGCGGCGAGTAGGTCAGGTTCCCCTTTTCGCCCCAGTGAATCTTTATGGCAACCGTGTCGTTTTTCGATATGACGGATGCAGCGCCGCACCTGTCGAAAAGCCTGCGCAGCTTGTCGCGCATGTTGCAGCCGTACCGTGTGCGTGCGTCCGAAAAATAAACAGTACTTCCCATACGAAACTCCTTTTCAACCCGTTTTGGCGAAATATGCAGATGAAGAGCTCCTGTAGCTTTTCAGAATTTAGCAGTGAACTCCAGCGTGGAGATAAAACCATTGTAATCGGTAGCGGGGTCGGCACCGGTATAATTCTGACGCTCGAACTCGGCGGAGAGAGAGAACGTATCGTTTATTGTGTAATCGACGTTGAGAATATAGTAGTCGCGCCTGGTGGTGGAGGAGCCGGATTTCGCTTTGTTGCTGTTTATGTTCAGTCCTGCAAGCAGTTTTTCGCTGAAGAGATAGTTGATATTATAACTGAGCAGAGTGTTTTGAGCGCCGCTGGACGAGTCCTTGAAATCGAATTTCCAGAACATTTCAACATTCTCGCTCATGTGGTAGTCCACGTTAAGGAGGTACTGGTTGTCGCTGGAAGTGGAACTTGTAGTTTCCGTACTGTTTTTTCTCGTGTTGTCCTGGAGTCTGAAGTTTCCGGCCCATCTGCCGATATTGTCCGCGTTGAAAATGAAATTGATGCCTTTGGTGTCGGTGTCGTTCCTGCTGGTGTTGCCAGTTTTATTGACAGTCTTGTTGAACGAAGGCACGGCGGACCAGCGTGGGGCGAGTTTCCATCCGAAATCGAAGCTCATCTGGTCACTGCGTGTGCCGCCGGTTATTTCGTCGGGGATGTCGCGTCTGTAGAGGGTGGCGTTTACGTGTGTGAATCTGCCGAACGGGTTTGACGCGAGAGTGAATTTAGCTGTGTCCTGGAAATCATTTTTAAAATCGGGTCTGGAGTCCGTGCGTGCCTGCAGCATCATGTCGCCCGAAAGAGCCCATATCTCGTTCGGATAGTAGTTTATCAGCAAGTTCTTCGAGTATGTGGTAATGTTGAAATCCGCAAGCGCTCCGAAAGATGCCGGGGCGTCAGAAGCTACGGATGTAGTTTCAAAATATGTTTTCAGGTTGAGTTTCTGGCTCGGGTTGGCTTCTATTCCATAGTGACGCCGTTCGATGCTCCTGTCGCTCAGATCGCCTGTTTCGTCATTGAACTCCGAATCCTCGAATGTCGTATTCAGTATCAATTTGTCATTCTTGATAAGGTTCACGTTCAGAGTGAGTTTGTCTATATCCTTGGTGTTGTCTTTTTTATGTTGTCCGACCGGCAGGCTGTCCTGCTCGTCGGCCTGTGTCCGTTTATATGTCAATTCCCTGATAGTGTCGCCCCTGTAGGTGAGTCCGCCGGATATTTCCTTATATTCGTCATTTTTGTCCGAGTTGAAATCATATTTGTCGGTGTATGTGTCGTAATTGGAGAAAATTGATATTTGTTTGTTGAATTGATAAGACATGGCGCCGGTTATTTCCTGGTCGCGCATATCGTTGTATACATTCATCGGCGAGAATTCCGGGTCCTTTGTAATAACCTCGCCGTTCAAATTGAACTTGTCGAGGGTGAAGACTATCTTCTGTCTGAAAGCGTTGCCCGTCTGCACTCTGTCGCCCGAAAAAGAAGGCCTGTACTGGTAGTTGGCCACGAGAGTTCTGCCCAGTGTGGGTGTGGTGATGAAGACAATGGAGTCGGTCTGTGTCGCGCCGTTATGGACGAGAGTATAGTCCGACCCATTATTGAGTTTGTTGCCGTGAGTGAGGATGTCGTCGTAATAAACCTCGATGGTCCCGTCGACAACGCTGCTGTTCGCCAGGAAGTACTCAGTCTTCGAGGCGTCCGCGACTGTCGCGATATATTCTTCGGTTACACTGATCGTTTTGGGGTAGAGGTCTGCCTCCGACTGCGCCACTTCCGTCTCGAGATAGAGGTTCTTGAAAGGTCTGAACTTCAGGTAAGCGTCGTATACATTCCGCTCCGCTTCCGACAATTCAGCGCCGGTCTCCTGCACATACTGGTAGTCGATGAGGACATAGTAATTGCTGTTATCCGCGGTGAGTAATCCCGCTATGTTCGAATCCAGAGTTATCGTGTTCTGTGTTTCGTTGATTGTGTAGTCGTCATCCACAGTGAGGTCCTGCTTGAACAGGTCATTTTCGTATAGTCGTACATGTTCGGTTCCGGCGAAAATCGTGCGTCTGGAAAGATCGAATACCGCCTGTCCGATAAGCTTCTCGTCAACCATCGCTTCCACTAATTCCGGATTGTAGTAGAAGAAGTCCACCGTTGCGTTCGCTCCCGAGAAGACTGTATTCAGGAATGTGATGTTTCCCGCGGCGTAATCTATTGTGTAGTTCTCCCCCGAACTGTCCACCATCAGGTATTCAAGTCCGTTCGTGTTATTGGTAACGACTATATTGTTCTTGTTGATCAGAGTTCTGCCGAGACTGTATGGAAGACCGGTCGTGACACTCGCGAATGTAATCGTATCACCCTCGAGCACGCTCCTGGAAAGCGCGTTTGTGCCTTCGTTCTGGTACGAAGCGCCGATGATATAATTCTTCTTGCCCGGCTGATACTCGAGGCCGAACCCTTTCACCGATCCGGTGCGGGCGCTCCATAACAGCTCCGTTTCGTAAGTAACTTCTATTTCCTGTGTCGGGTCCACGATGAACATGAAAGTAATCTCGCCACGGAAGTAATCAATCCTGTATTGCGTCTTATTTAGTTCGCCGCCGTCGAGCCTGATCTTTTCGCTGCCCTCGACGATGCCCGTTGTCTTCAGTTTATACGGGCCGCGCAGGTTCTGGCCTTTGAATGTTTCTCTTTTGGTCGCGCTTTTCTGTTTCGACATAATTGTCTCGAAGCTCAAGTCGCCGAAATCGTAGGAGAAATCGAAACCCTCGACGTTTTTCGAGAACTGCGTCAGTTTCTCGCCGGGGAACTTTGTCGAGAAGTCGCCCATCCGTGCTTTCCCTTTCCGGGTCTCGAGCTCGAGCGACAGCACACGTTCCTGGTACGGCAGTTCGGAAAAATCACCGCGAATGAAAATACCTTTCTTGTGTTGTCCGAAAAGTGAAATCTGGCTGGACTGCTCGATTTTCGTGTCGAAATACCGCAGCCCGTTGTTGGACTCGAACTGCGTGCTGTTTCCGCTGCTGCTGTAGTCTTTCCATTTGAATTTCCTGAATCCCGTTACGTCGAAAACAAAGCCGTCGTCATCTTGATCATCCACTTCTATCTCTTCAAAAATAATTTCATATTCAAGGTCGTCGTCAAGTATGGTCATCGATTCGCCGTTGCCCGCGGAGACATCGACATTGCTCTCGCTTTTATCGAGTGTGCCGCTCGCCTTTGTCGAGTCGAGCACGGAGTCGAGCTCGTCTTCCAGCATCTGTGAATTCACCGTATCGGTAGCATTCGACTCCCGCGCGACGGCTTCCTCCGCGATTGCGCTAACAGTCCAGAGGCTCAAGATCATTATCGCTGCACACAGCGGCATTAACGATACAACTCTTTTCATTTGAAAATCTCCCCGTTTCGCACGGAATTCATGAAACATTCGACTGATTCATACTTATGCGACTGTTTTCTTATCTTGGAATAATATCCTCTATATTGCTTACTCATTACACTAAATATAACAAAAAACGAGCCGATTGCAAAATTATGTTCGTAGCGAGGTCGAGCGAAATTGTTCAGAGCAAGGCGGAGGTGTAAAATCCCCGCAGGCGTACTTGTAGAGTACGTCGAGGACGATTTTATGCCGACAACGCAGCTATGGACACTAGCAGCCGACCGCAGCAGAATCAGAATTTTGCAATTGGCTCAAATATTAAGATAATAGCAACAGTATATGTGCGAAAGGTTGGTTTTTGTGCATATTTACATCGAACCGCACACGGATTGTGTCGTTCGGACAGCATCACCTACCCCATAAATTTGACACTTCCAAAGCCGATAGGATAAGATAGCTCCGGATGTCGGATTCCGCGGAGAATTACGCTTATGACCACACGAATCGAAGTATATATAAAGGAAAATCTGGTGGATGCCGCAGGCGATGGGCTTCTAAAGGACATCGAGGACCTTAACATCACGGGCGCGGTCGGAGCGCGTTTTATCAGGGTGACCGAGATCGAGGGCAGGATCGGCAAAAAGCAGGCGCAACGCATCGGCGCGGAACTCCTCTGCGACCCCGTGTCGCAGGAATTCGTCGTCGGCACCATCTCCGGGCCGCTGACGAAAGGTGCCTGGATTATCGAGGTGCGCTATAATCACGGTGTTACCGATCCGGTCTCGGAATCCACGATGAAGGGCATTGCCGACCTTGGCATCGCGGGTGCTACCGCTGCCGGAACCGCCACAAAAGTCGTCCTGCGCGGCCGACTGTCGAAGGCCGATGTCGACCTGATAAGCAGGAAACTGCTGGCCAACAATATCATACAATCATATACGATTGAGAAAAACTGATTCAGGGGATGTCTCTTTATGGCACGTAAATTTACGCTGAAAAAAACTGCGGCGGATAAAGGCGTTGCGGGCGTTGAAGTCGTGGATGTAACAGGCGCGACCGACGCGGAACTCATGTCCATCAGCAAAGAGCGCACTCTGTCGCTTAATCTCCTCGAAATGAAGAAGATCGCCCGCTACTTTAAAAATAAGAAACGCAACCCGACGGACGTCGAACTCGAAACTCTCGCGCAGACGTGGTCCGAACACTGCAAGCACAAGGTGTTCAACGGCATCATCCACTACACGGAAAACGGCGAGAGCGAGTTGATCGACAACCTTTTTAAACAGACGATAGTGGGCGCGACGAAAGAAATACGCAGGAAACTCGGCAGGAACGACTGGTGCGTTTCCGTCTTCAGCGACAATGCCGGGGTTGTCGAGTTCGACGACGATTTCCACTTCGTCTTCAAGGTCGAAACCCACAACCACCCGTCGGCTCTCGACCCCTACGGCGGCGCGAACACGGGCATAGGCGGCGTCATCCGCGACCCGCTCGGCACCGGCCTGGGCGCGACGCCCGTCTTCAATAATAACGTGTTCTGTTTCGCGCGCCCCGACTTCCCCCATGAAGACCTGCCGCGCGGCATCCTGCATCCAAAACGAATATTGAAAGGTGTCGTCGCCGGCGTTCGCGACTACGGCAACCGCATGGGTATCCCCACCATCAACGGTTCGCTCCACTTCGACGACCGCTACCTTGGCAACCCCATCGTATATTGCGGCACCGGCGGCCTGCTGCCGGTGGACCGCGTGGTGAAGCGCCCGCGCAAGGGCGACCACATCGTCGCGGTGGGCGGTCGCACCGGACGCGACGGCATACACGGCGCGACTTTTTCTTCTGTCGAACTCGACGACAAGTCGGAAGTCACCTCGAGCGGCGCGGTGCAGATAGGCAACGCGATTGTCGAGAAAAAAGCGCTCGACGTGATCCTCCAGGCGCGCGAGTTGAAACTCTACGATTGCATCACCGACTGTGGCGCGGGCGGGTTCTCGTCGGCTGTGGGCGAGATGGGCGAACGCATCGGCACGGAGGTTAATCTCGAAAAAGCGCCTCTAAAATACGGCGGCCTGCTGCCATGGGAGATTCTGCTTTCCGAGGCGCAGGAGCGCATGGTGCTCTCCGTCCCGCCCCGAAACCTCAAAACATTCATGAAACTCTGCGAGCGCGAAGACGTCGAGGCGACTGTCATCGGCAGATTCACCGGCTCGAAAAGATTCGTTGTAAAATACAACAGGAAGATAATCGCCGACATCGACATGAGCTTCCTCCACGGCGGTGTGCCGCGCTACCCGCGCCCGGCTGTGTGGGACGCGCCCGATCATCCCGAACCCACTTTCGCCTGCCCGAAGAACCTGACGAACCGGCTGATCAAGGTGCTCGGCACTTTCAATGTGGCGAGCAAAGAATGGGTGGTGCGCCAGTACGATCACGAGGTGCAGGCGGGCAGTGTGCTGAAACCGCTCGTGGGTGCGCAGGACGACGGTCCCGGCGACGCCGCTGTCGTCACGCCGGTGCTCGGCTCGAAGCGCGGACTGGCCGTCTCCAACGGCATCGCGATACGCTACGGCGACATCGACCCCTACTGGATGGCCGCGAGCGCGATAGACGAAGCGATGCGCAACGCGGTCGCCGTCGGCGGCAACCCGGCTCGTACGTGCATCCTCGACAATTTCGTGTGGGGCAACCCCGACAAGCCCGACAGACTCGGCGACCTCGTCCGAGCGTCGCGTGCCTGCTACGATATCGCTGTCGAATACGGAACGCCTTTCATCTCCGGTAAAGACAGCTTCAACAACGAATTCGCCGTCGACGGTAAGACAATCGCGATACCTCCGACCCTGCTCATATCGGCGGCGGCGCGGGTCAACGATGTGCGAAAGTGCGTGTCGATGGATTTCAAGGAAGCGGGCGACGCGATATTTGTCGTCGGCGAGACATTCGACGAACTGGGCGGCTCGCAGTATTACCAGAGCCGCGGCTTCATCGGCAATAATGTGCCGAAAGTCGACCCGAAAAAAGCGAAGAAGATATTCCGCGCGATGTATGGAGCGATCACGGGCGGCCTCGTGCGCGCCTGCCACGATTGCAGCGACGGCGGCCTCGCGGTCGCGGTCGCCGAAATGGCGTTCGCCGGCGGGCTCGGCGCGATGGTCGACACTCAAAAAATTCCCGGCGCCAACAAGATCGACAGAATGGACAACCTGCTGTTCTCCGAGTCCAACACACGATTCGTGGTCGAAGTCGGAAAAGGAAAAGAAACAAAATTCAGGGAACGATTCAAGGGACTGCCCTGCAAAAAGGTGGGCGTCGTGGAGGAAGGCGATATGCTGATCATCGGAGCCCCGGACGCGGACCCGGCGATAAAAGCCTCGATCGGGAAACTGAAAAAAGCATGGAAGGAACCACTCGCGCTGTGAGAATCGGAAGAAAAACAACAACAGGTAAACCGAAAGCGCTCGTGCTGCGGGTGGCGGGAATAAACTGCGACCGCGAGACAAAGCACGCATTCGAAATCGCCGGCGCAGCGGCAGACCTCGTCCACATAAACCAGATAGCGCGCGGCGAAAAGAATATGAAAGACTACCACATACTCGCCGTTCCAGGCGGTTTCTCCTACGGCGACGACATCTCCGCCGGAAAAGTACTCGCCAACGAACTCAGCCTCAAAATCGCCGATCAGGTCGATGCTTTTGTTGCTGAAGGGAAACTTGTAATCGGTATCTGCAACGGCTTCCAGGTGCTTGTCAAAGCTGGGCTCCTGCCGGGATTCGACGCCGCCGGCGGCGCTTCCGGCACAGGCGCGCAGAGTCTCACTGTCTTCGACAACGATTCGGGAAAGTTCGAATGTCGCTGGGTCCACCTGAAAATGCCCGCCGATTCGCCATGCGTGTTCACAAAGGGGATGACGGAGATAATCACACTGCCTGTCGCGCACGGAGAAGGCAAACTGATCTTCGACTCGAAGGAAACACGCAGGCGGCTCTGGGACAACAACCAGGTAGTATATCAATACACGGACGCTGCGGGAGAGACCGGCGGCTACCCCATCAACCCCAACGGCTCGGAAGACCACATAGCGGGAATCTGCAACGCAACCGGGCGCGTCTTCGGCCTTATGCCGCACCCCGAGCGATTTGTCGTACCCACGCAGCACCCGCGCTGGACACGCGGCGAAGCAGGCCGCAAAGGCGACGGCATCGCCATATTCGAAAACGCCGTCCGCTTCGCAAAAAAGGAACTGCTTCCAACCGGGGCAATACACAATATTCACTACTAGGAACGAGAGTATTTACCTTAAGTTGTTAATAAATTCCCTGTACCATTCTTCCTTCCTCACACTGTTTAAATCCTGATCCTCCTCGATAAGCTCTCTCGAAGGTAACTTGCCGTTCTTATTGCTCTTTTCTAACCACTCCCGGCATTCTGTCTTCTTCCCTTCCAGCGCAGAAACACACGCCAGATTATATGCCGATTGTCCCTCTTTTAGACTCTCAGCCGTCAGGAGATTTTCTCGTGCCTGTTCCAGAACATTCTCCCGTTTGTCATCTGCCATTTTAGAATGAAGTGAAAGTAAAACCGTTCCCCAGTTGTACCATGCTTCGTGGAAATCCGGTTTAATCTCAACTGCTTTTTTGAACTTGTCGAAGGCTTGCGAAAATAATATATCCGCCTCATCGCCTTCTTTCTTTTCCGCAAGTTTCCCTAAATCTGTTCCCCAGTTGTACCATGCTTCGTGGAAATCCGGTTTAATCTCAACTGCTTTTTTGAACTTGTCGAAGGCTTGCGAAAATAATATATCCGCCTCATCGCCTTCTTTCTTTTCCACAAGTTTCCCTAAAACCGTTCCCCAGTTGTTCCATGCTTCGTGTTTATCCGGTTTAATCTCAACTGCTTTTTTGAACTTGTCGAAGGCTTGCGAAAATATTCTATCCGCCTCATCGTCTTCTTTCTTTTCCGCAAGTTTCCCTAAAACATTTCCCCAGTTGTTCCATGCTTCGTGGAAATCCGGTTTAATCTCAACTGCTTTTTTGAACTTGTCGAAGGCTTGCGAAAATAATATATCCGCCTCATCGCCTTCTTTCTT
>JAJRTR010000112.1 GCA_024278215.1 bacterium | reverse complement strand
CCGCTGCCGTTGACGCCGGTAATCATTATAACATTCAGTCCGGGCTTGATGATCTGTTCGTCAGGCGCGCCGCCCTGCACGAGAAAGTCAGCGATGATTTCTCTGACCATGCCCAGCAGCATATCAGGTTCGGTCGGCTTCTCCGCCCTGTAGCGTTCCCGCACCTTTTCCGTGATCATCATCGCCGTGTTCATGCCGACATCCGCGAGCAGCAGAGTTTCTTCGAGTGTCTCATAAAACTCTTCGTCTATCGTCACCGCGCGGCGCACGACATGTTCGACTTTGTTCATGAACGCATCTTTTGTGCGCAGAAGTTTTTCTTTGAGCTTTGCAAGCATTTTTCGTTACTCCAATGAAACCGATATCTGTTTTGAATAGCCGTCTTCTTCACGCAACGTAATACCGTAGAAGTGGTCGGCGCCGTCTAGCGTCCCCTTGTTGTGGGTGATGATGAAAAACTGCGCCTCGCGCGAATACTTTTTCAGCATTCCGACAAAACGTTTTATATTCACATCGTCCAGGCCGGCGTCCACCTCGTCGAGCATATAGAATGGGCTGGGTTTGACTTTGAGTATCGAGAAGATAAGCGTAAGCGCGCACAGCGCTTTCTCGCCGCCGGACAACAGCCGGATATTTCTCATACGCTTGCCGGGTATCTGCACAGCGATGTCCACGCCCGCTTCGAGCGGGTCTTCCGCTTCCGTCAATACCAGCCGCGCATCTCCGCCCTCGAAAATCTCAACGAATGTTTCGGCAAATTTACCCTGCACATTTTTGAAAGTCTCCAGGAATTTCTGCCTGCTCTTGTCGTCGTACCTGTCAACAGCCTCGAGAAGTGTCGATCGAGTTTCTTCGAGATCGCTCAGCTGGAGCATAAAATCGTCGTGTCGTTTCTTTTTTTCATCGTATTCGCCGATTGCCAGTTGGTTTACCGGCATGAGCGAATCGCGCTCGGTGCGGAGCGCGCGGTAGCGGCCCTTTTCGCCGGGCTGAACATCTTCCGCCTGGCGGATGGCCCTCTCTTCGGAAAGTCCGGGAAACTCCTCACGGAACTGCTCGCGCACCTGCGAAAGCTGCGTCTCGGCTCTCGCCTTCTTCACTTCGGTATGCAGCAGGTTTTCCCTCTCTTCGGCCACTTCCTTTTCCTTTGCCTCGAGTTCGGCGCTGACGCGTTTATACTCGGCTATTATCCCATCGAGTTTCTGTCGCTTTTCAGCAAGGGCGTCGAGCGAGGTTTTTCGTTTTGCAACCCATTTTGCGAGGTCTTCGCGGGCTGCGTCAAGGTCTGACTCTATCCTTGCGCTCTGCCTCTGCATGTCCTCGATGTCCTGATCGATATCTTTTGTTCGCGTGCTTATCTGTGTTATTTCCATCCTGCTGTATTCGATGATTTTCGATAGTTCATTTATCTGTTTTTTCAGTTCTTCGATGCGGCGGTTCAGTTCGATTCCGGACTGTTCCCTCTGCCTGCGATCTTCAGCAACCGCCTTGAGTTCGGACTCGCTGTTCTTA
This sequence comes from bacterium, assembly GCA_024278215.1. GTDB lineage: Bacteria > UBP15 > UBA6099 > UBA6099 > JAJRTR01 > JAJRTR01. The sequence continues at coordinate 35,990 of JAJRTR010000112.1, read as the reverse complement.
AGCTCCTGCTCCTTCTGTTCGCGTAGTTTTCGCACTTCAACGAGGTCTTTTTCAACAGAAGCGATGCCCTGGTCGAGGTCTTTGCCCAGCGGTGAAATTTGCGCCAGCGCTTCGTTCACATCCTCGAGTTCGGCGTTATAGAACTCAATGCGTTCGGCAAGCGAACCTGACTTGCCGGCTGACGAGTCGGCTTCGGAGTGAAGCCTGCGAATATCCTTTTCGATGTCCGCCTGCCGGCTTGTTTTTTCGTTTAGTTCGCGCTCGAGAGCATTCAATTGTTCGCGAAGGTCGCCAGTGCATTTTTCTTCAACGCGAAGTTCCGCTTCAGTCTGTTTTTGCTTTTCAGCGACAGCTTCAGGAGTGATGAGTTCTTCTCCGACACAGAGCAGTCCTCCCGCGAACACGCATTCTCCGTCTCTGCTTACAGCCGCCGCACCGGCGGGCAATTCAGGTGCTATCGCAACAAGCGCCTCTCGCGTTTCGGCCACCACTATACTGCCCAGCAGTGCACTGATCGCCGGGTCGGCATCCGCGCCGAGCGTAACCATTTTCGAGAGTATCCCCGCTATTGCGGGCTTTCCGGCAAGACTGGAAACATCGGGCAGTTTACCGCCACCGAGCCATTCGCGAAGCAGAAAAACTGCAACCTGACCGGATTTGCCTGCGGCTGCTGCGGATGCGTCGGCCACAGACGCTGGAATCGCCTTTGCCGCGTCACCCAGCACCCTGAAAAGGGCTCTTTTCAGATCGTCTGGCACCTGGATACTTTTCATAATCGAGTTGTTGCGGTCAGTGTCGCACGTGTCAACCTGGGCATAGAGCGATTGAACAGCCGCCGAAAGTTTTCTGAGCGATCTTTCACTTGCGCGCAGTTCGCGGAGATTATCGTTGTGCTCTTCGTACAGTTGTTTTATCTCATCTTTTTTCTTTGAAAGTGCGTTGATGTCCGATGCCGATGTGCTGATTTTTTCTACAAGTTCGGCGAGTCGGGCCGCGCGTTCTTTTTCCTGGCTCCGGACATCGACGAGGGTATTTTTAAGGCCGGAGATGCGCTCATCGAGTTTCAACTGTCGTGCACGCCGGGCTGCATATTCACGAGCATGCGCGGATTTTTGTTTGTGCAGTATTTCTCTTTCGCTTTCGAGTTTCAACTGGTCAGCGCGCGCCTTTTCGACAGCCGGTCTGAGTTTGGAGCATATTCCGCGGAGCTGTTCCTCGCGTGAAGCGAGGTCCACTCCGTCACTGCTCGCCATGAAATCGGATTTTTCTTTTTCAGCGGCGGCCAGTTCGCGACGGAGTTCCTCGATGCGTTTTTCGGTGTTTGCTGTTTTTATGACGAGTTCTTCTATGCGGCGAGTCGAGTCCGCCTTTTTCGAGCGGAGCGATTCTGTTTGCCTTGCGAAATTTTCAGTAGTGCGGGTGAAACCGCGGATGGACTCTTCGGCGCGGCCCACCTGGTTGCCGATGTCGGCGAGTTCTTCCATAAAACCGTCGATCCTGCTTCTTTCAAGTTCAGTTAGTGATTCGAGTTCGGCACCGCGGGCCTTGTTTTTCAGGATAAGCTCTTCGGCGTCGAGGACTTTTTTTCTGCCCTGCACCATTAACGTCTCGAACTGTGCGATGCGCTCATTGAGCCTCACCACATCGCTGACCATAACATTGAGTTTGAGGCGTTCTATCTCCTCAGTGAGTTGTTCGTAGAGGCGCGCCTTGTCGGCCTGAATCTTGAGAGGTTCGAGCTGTTCTTCGATTTCGCTCATAATGTCGCCGATGCGGGCCATGTTGGATTCCGTATCGGAGATTTTTTTCAGGGTTTTATGTTTTTCGATTTTATACTTGTTGATACCAGCGGCCTCGTCGAAAATCTCGCGGCGCTGGAGTGGCGAAAGATCAATTATGTACTCGACGTCGCCCTGGCTGATCACCGAGTAATTCATCATGCCGAGGCCGGTGTCGCGCATAAGGTTCTGGATGTCGCGAAGGCGGCATGGCTCGCGGTTTATGGCGAACTCGCTATCGCCCGATTTGTAGAACCTGCGCATTATGGATATTTCACTGTGCGGGAGCGGGAAGAACCCGTCTTCATTGTCGAAGGTAACCATGACCTGTGCATAGCCAAGCGGCTTTTTTGTTTCGCTGCCGTGGAAGACGACTTCCTCCATTTTGCGGCCACGGATGGACTTGACACTCTGCTCGCCCATGACCCAGACCATCGCGTCGATCAGGTTGCTCTTGCCGCTTCCGTTGGCGCCGACAAAAGCCGTGCAGCCGGGCTTAAAGGCGAAATCCGTTTTCACGGCGAATGTTTTAAAACCGTAGAGAGATAGGGATTTAAGATACATTGTTCCACCAGTGTAAATGCGGACAGCGATTTGATAATGCGTGGGAAGCCGCCCCGTGTCCGGCGCTTATTCTCTGACTGCTGCGCGGGAGCAGCACGATCAGAAGCTCAAACGATGTTCATGCTGCTGAGCGCCTGGCCGGCCGCGTTGATCTCGGCTTCCTTCTTGCTGTGTCCTTCTCCGGTACCGCATTTCTTGTCTGCGATGTAGACATCTATAGTGAAAAGCTTGTGGTGCTCCGGGCCTGTCTGCGAGACGAGTTTGTACTTCGGCAGGCACCTGTGTCTCTTCTGGACAATTTCCTGGAGAGTTGTTTTGTAGTCGTTGATACCCCTTGTTTCAACACGTTTGATTTCCTTGCTCAAAACGCCCAGTACAAAGTTCCTGGCACGCTCGAAACCGAAATCAATGTATATCGCGCCGACCACCGATTCAAAGCAGTCGACCATAAAAGAAGTATGTTCATTCCCGGCTTCGTCGCCAACGCCTTTGCCGACACGGATGAACTCACCGATGCGCAGCTCGCGTGCGATCCTCAGGAGCACTTTTTTGCTGACCAGGTGCCCTTTCATTTTGCTGAGGATGCCCTGGTGGTCGTCAGGATAATCCTGGAAGAGCTTTGTGCAGACCGTGAGCGCCAGGACACTGTCGCCAAGGAATTCGAGCCGCTCGTAGCTTCGCTCGAGCCGCTCACGTTCCGACATTGCGTATTCGCCCCAGTACGAGGGGTGTGTCAGTGCCGCGCGCAGGTTATCCAGAACGCTGAATTTAATACCTATAATTTCCTGGAACTCATCCAGCGGGTTGGGGAATCCGTCGTCCTCTGAGATGTATTGCAGGCTTTCCTTCAACCTGTCACCCCAGTCGTTTTTCCAGGTACGCCATTGCATCTGCAATCGTTGTGATCATCATGGCGTCCTCGTCGGGCACTTCGATATTAAACTCGTCTTCGAGCGCGAGAATAAGATCGAATATCCTGGCGGAATTCGCTCCGAGATCATCCCGGAACGAGGCTTCCGGCAACAGCTTATCCTCGGTCACTCCGAGTTCCGCAATGATTACCTTATTAAGTCTTTGCGTGTAATCAGCCATTTATTGTACGTGCCTCCATCAACCTTCTGCTTTAATCGCGATAACATTTTTGCCTTTGTAATAGCCGCACTTGGTGCAAGCCCTGTGAGCCATCTTTGTCCTGTGGCACTGTGGGCATTCCACCAGTTCCGGCGCCTTCAGCTTTGCCTTCCACACGGCTTTGCGTGACCGTGTATTCGCTCTCGACATTTTATATTTCGGTAGGGCCATCTTCGTCCACCTCCCTGATTTTTCTTCCTTGATGAGCCGATTGCAAACTAATGTCCCGCTGTTGCAGTCGGCACTTCAGACCTGTTTTATTCTAATTGCCGGCCTGTCCTGCGCCCGGCTATATCCTGCCTTTTATTCCTTACTTCTTCAAGAGTGTCCAGCAAACTCTTCTCGAGGCGGGCAAGAATGCTGTCTGCAAATTCTTCCGCTTCTTTTCTGACGGCATCGGCTCCGGCAAGCGCATCTTCGAGAGCCTGGTCCGGGTGTTCCGGCAGCTCGACCGCGGGTTGCGCAGGCGCGGACACCGGGGACGCGGCAGGTTCGGCATCGAAATCAATCGTGCGCAATTCGCTGAGCAGCGAATATATCTTCCTTTCGTCTACAACCACCTTGCCCATGAGCGAAAGGAAGAAACCGCTGTCCAGATGCTCCTCGAGCTCCAACACCAGCTTCTTGAAGCGTGCTGCCCGCTCATCCATACCGGCCCGTCTTTCTACGGTGGGCTTCATTTATCAACCCTGGCCGCAAATTTCTTCTTCAGTCCGGCATCCACAATAGATGGCACCAGTGTCGACACATCGCCGCCGAACGATGCTACTTCCTTGATTATGGACGAACTCAAGAACGAATATTCCGTGCTCGTCACAAGGAAGACCGTCTCCACGCCGCGGTGCAGTTGTGTGTTTATCAGCGCCATCTGGAACTCCATCTCGAAATCCGTCACGGCGCGCAGTCCGCGCACAAGCGCGTCTACATTTCTTTCCGCCACGTAATCCACAAGCAGCCCGTCGAAACTGTCGACACTCACATTTTGTATATCTTCGGTGAGCGCCTCGAGGAAAGTTTTACGCTCCTTAATAGAAAAGAAGCTTTTTTTATTCGGGTTGTCCGCCACGACGACAACGAGTTCGTCGAAGATGGCGGCCGCGCGCTGAACTATGTCGAGGTGCCCGTTAGTGACCGGATCGAAACTGCCCGGATAAACAACCGTTTTCATTTATGCAGCCCTTCCGTTCCGGCCCATTGCCAGAGAGTCAGCCATGATCGGCCATACTTGCGAGTGTCCACTTTTTCCAGTGCGCCTGCCCGGTCGGTCGCGGGTGGCCTGCCCGGTTTGCCGTGTTCGCCTATTACAATGCCGCCTTGCGCGAGCCAATTGTTTGCCGCCGTAAGCGCCGCCGTTTTCTCGAACAGGTCCGAGCGATACGGCGGATCAATGTATATGATGTCGAACTTCCCGTCATTATTCCGCCGTTGCAGGAATCCGACAGAGTCGGCCTTGATTATTCTGCACTGAGCGCCGATGCCAAGGCGGGCGGTGTTTCTGCGCACAAGGTTCAACGCTTCGTGGCTGTGGTCGACAAAAACCACACTTGCCGCGCCCCTGCTGATCGCCTCGATGCCGATGCTGCCCGTACCGGCGAAGAGGTCCAGCACAGCAGCTTCCTCGACTCTTTCGCCCAGCAGATTAAAAACATTTTCACGCACCCGGTCATAGGTGGCGCGAATGTTTTCATTTTTCGGGCCGGGTCCGCTGAGCGGTCTCCGTTTAAATTTTCCTGCTATCACTCTCAACGGGCTTCACCCGACCTGAAGACGCCGCCGGACACACTCAACTCAGCACGGTCCCCCGGCTTTTCAATCCAATAAATATAGCATATTATGAGCCAAATGCAAGATTATGTTCGCCGCGAGGTCGAGTGAAAATGTTCAGAGCAAAGACAGCCGCCCGGCTCAATCGTGCAGTTTTCCCTGTCCCGTGGCTTCGAGCACATTAAGCCATAGCGGGCCGTCCGGGTCCACCTGGTTGCGTCTATAGATAGCCATGGCGATGGGGATATTTGTAAAAGTGTTGTTCCATTCGCCGACGACCATGCCGCTTTTGCCGGCCATGGCGGCATGAACCGAATTTTGCGCGAGCTGCATGCAATAGACGCTGTCGGTCGGGTTTGCGGGCACACTGCGTATGATGTAGCTGGGGTCGATGTATTTCACGTTGGCTTCAAATTTCATCTGCTTGAAATGTTCGTCGATTCTTTTTTTGAGAAAAACACCGATGTCTTTGAGAGCGACATTTCCGGAAGCGTCGGTTTGCTTGCCCGCCGCTTCTTTCCGCATAAGTTCCTGCCCCGCGCCTTCGGCGACGACGATAACCGCATGTTTTCGCCGATTGAGTCTTTCTTCGAGCGCGAGGAACAGCCCCTGCGGGCCTTCGAGCTGAAACGGCACTTCCGGGATGAGGCAGAAGTTCACGTCGCTTGTGGCGAGTGTGGCTGTGGTGGCGATAAAACCGCTGTGGCGGCCCATGAGTTTGACGATGCCCACACCGTTCGGAGCGCCTTCCGCTTCCTGGTGTGCACCCCTTACAGCATCCACAGCCGCACTGAAGGCGGATTCAAATCCGAATGATTTTTCGATGAAACAAAGGTCGTTGTCTATTGTTTTCGGGATGCCGACCACCGCAAGATTGATATTTCGCTTTTTGGCTTCTTCGTGAATTTCCAGAGCTGCGCGCTGCGTGCCGTCGCCGCCGATTGCAAACAGGATATTGATGTTCATTCGTTCCAGCGCGTCGACCATAGCGCCTGTATCCTGGGGCCCACGCGAGGAAGACAACATGCTGCCACCGCTCTGGTGTATGGTTTTGACAACTTCGGGTTTCAGTTCTACGGTCTCGTGCCTGTATTCGGGGACGAGGCCCTGGAAACCATATTTAAAACCGGTGATGTTGTGAACGCCGTATCCGTACCACAGCACGTTGACGATGCCCCTGATGACGTCGTTGATGCCGGGGCAGAGGCCACCGCAGGTTACAATCGCCGCCTTTGTTTTCGACGGATCGAAATATATTTTCTTACGCGGCCCGGCGATTTCCATGCTCCAGGGCTCGCCCTTCTTTTTGCATTCCGCCCTGTATGCTTTCAGGCTCGCGTCCAGAAGTATCCTGTTGTCGTCGTCTACGAAATAAATAATATCGAGAGGTGAATTTACAGTGCATTTTCCGAGAGATTCCACATTGAAGTCATAATTATTATTGTTTGTCATCTGCCTGCGCTCCTTCCAGCCGGGTTCGAGTTGCGAGTTTTTATATTTTATCACGCTTCGTTGTTTTGCAGTAGCGGAAAGAGAAAAAGCGGTGTGCGACACAAAAGCAGGTTTTTGCGAAAAGCGGGACAGGTACAGCAAAAAACAGCGTTACCAGTCTCAGTTTTTCGCACATAAAAATATAGTTGTTTTTAGCCCACTTTCATGTCGCAGACCCGAGAAAAAGCGGGAGTCAGAGTTTACGCCGCACGGACAGCACGTCCTTGATGCGGTCGATACGGTTGATGATGAAGTCGAGATTACTTGTGTCCTGAATTTCCAGGCGCATCGTGACGAGTCGCGTGGCGTTGGGAAGCATCAGGTTCTTGAGGTTAACCAGGTTGACCTTCGCTTCGCTGAGGATGGCGACAAGTTCGTTTAGCAGGCCCGACCTGTCGATGCAGTTGACCTGAATGTCGGCGAGGTAAAGATTGCCTTCGGTGTCGCACCAGTAGACGGCGACAAGGCGTTCGCCGGATTCCGAGAATTTCTTTATGTTGGGGCACACTTTTCTGTGGAGAGAAAGTCCGCGTGTTTTTGTGACGAAGCCGACTACCTCGTCGTGCGGCACGGGCAGGCAGCATTTAGCGAAATTGACCATGACATCCGACATGCCGTCAACGATGACATGTTGTTTCTTCTTTTTCCCGGGTCCGCGGCGGCGGGTTTTCGGTTCCTGCACAACTTCCGGCGCATCTATTTGAACCTCTTCTTTTTGCAACAATTCCCTGTAGGCGCGTCTGATCCTTTCGGTGACGCCCTCGATGGTGATGTCGCCGCAACCGACAGCGGCAAAGAGGTCTTTTTCGGTTTTGTAGTTATAGCTTTCGATAATGTCGTCGAGCCCGATGCGGTCGAGCAGGTCTTTTCGCTTGAGGCCGGAACGGTGGAGTTCGCGCTGGAGCATGGACCTGCCCTGCTGGATATTTTCGTCGCGGTCGACCTTCTTAAACCATGACCTGATTTTCGAGCGAGCCTGTGAGCTGACGGCGATGCGGAGCCAGTCGCGGGTGGGCGCGTTTGTTTTCTGCGTGATGATCTCGACGACATCGCCGTTGTGGAGAGTGTAGTCGATGGGTACGATCTGACCGTTGACCTTCGCGCCCTTGCAGCGGTGGCCTACTTCCGTGTGAACGCGGTATGCAAAGTCTATGGGTGTCGAGCCCTGCGGCAGCCTGATGATTTTCCCGCGCGGTGTGAGCACGAAGACCTTGCCCTTGACGGTATCGAGCACGACATTCTGAAGCCTTGACACCGGATCAGTCAAGGCCCTGCGGTCTTCGGAGTCGGAGAGGTCTTTGAGCCATGTGATGAGTTCGTCGTCGGTCTGTTGTTTAGTGCTGCCGAAAGTTTCTTTATAGTGCCAGTGCGCCGCAACGCCGAACTCTGAAGTCATGTGCATTTCCCACGTGCGGATCTGCACCTCGACCGGCTGTTTGTTCGAGGCTATCACAACCGTGTGGATGCTCCTGTAGCCGTTGGGTTTCGGTGCGGCGATGTAGTCGTCGAATTCTTCGTGGACCGGTGTCCATATACTGTGCAGCACCGAGAGTGTTCTGTAACATTCTTCCTCGGTGTTGGTAATGATCCTTACGGCGGCAAGGTCGAAAAGTTCGTTGAAAGCTTTGCCCTGCCGCAACATTTTCAGGTAAGTGCTGTAGAGGTGTTTTGTCCTGCCGGTGATGTGGACCTGGAGGTTGTTCTCCTTGAAAAACTTGTGGAGTATCTCGATGACGCGCTCGATGGCTTCCCGGCGCTTCGACTCGGTCTTACCGGCGAGTCGGCTGAGGCGTGTGTACTCGGCCGGGTAGAGCGCTTTGCAGCAGTAGTCTTCGAGTTCGGACTTCAGCTTTGAAACACCGAGCCTGTGAGCGAGCGGTGTGAAGATGTCGAGAGTTTCGTGAGCGTAATTCTCGCGCGCCTCGTCGGGCATGTTGTCCTGGTTGCGCAGGTAGTTCAACCTGGCGGCGAGTTCGATCATGACAACATGCACATTGCCCGCCATAGCGACAAACATCTGCCTCAAGTGCTGCCGCTCCTGTAGTTCATTAATGGAAAAGTACATTGCGCCCAGCTGGTCGAGCAGTTCGGTGATCTGCCCGACGGTACTGTTGAACTTTTTCTCAAGAGTTTCCGGGCTCACGCCGAAACTTAAGGTATCGTGAAGGACCGCCGCCGCGAGTGTTTCCTTGTCAAGATTGTATTCGGTAAGTGTGAGCGCGGTGTCGAGATGATGATCTATAAGCAGCCTGCCGTCAGGCGTTTGTTTGTTCGAATAAGCTTTCTCGGCTATCTTGAAAGCCCGTTCGATAAAGTCGCCGTCCGCGTTGGGATCGTATTCCGCGAGCCGTTTCTTTATCTCGTCGACTTTTGTCTGAAGTTGTTTTTTAATAGCGATATTCATGTTGTTTATCGTCGTTCGCAAACGACGACCACCGGGCGCTGCTCCTGTAGCCCGTAAAATATGTTGCGATTATATGATTAGACTTAGTAAAAACAAAAAATGTTTCAACATCAATCAATAATGGACGATAGAGAAAATGTCTCTGCCTGTGAGTTTTTTGCGGCCTTCGAGGAAGTCGAGTTCGATGACGAAGGCGCAGCCGGCGATCTCGCCGCCGACCTTTTCGACGAGGCTGCAAGCCGCTTCGGCAGTGCCGCCCGTGGCGAGAAGGTCGTCTACGATCAGCACTCTTTCGCCGGTTTCTATCGCGTCCTTATGTATCTCGAGCTTGTCGGTGCCGTACTCGAGTTCGTACTCCTGGGATACGACTTCCGCCGGCAGTTTTCCCGGTTTGCGGATAAGGATAAAGCCGCAGCCGAGTTCCAGCGCGAGTGGTGTGCCGAAGATGAAGCCCCTGCTTTCGATGCCGACGATCCTGTCGATTTTTTCATCTTTGTAGTGAAGCGCGAGCCGGTTCATTGTTTCTTTCAGCGCTTCCGGGTCCTTGAGGAGCGTCGTGATGTCTCTGAAGATAATGCCTTTTTTCGGGAAATCCGGTATGCTTCTGATAGCCTGTGATAAATCCATAGGTCAGCCTCCAAAAATAAAAAGTCAAGAAAGTTTCGAGACACGCAGGTCTTTAAGATGAAGTTTAGGTTTTGTGCGTCCGCTGTAGTTATCTTCCTTTACAACGAAAGCGATGTCAAGATGCTCGCCCGAGAGGTTTTCGGGCGAATAGTAGTCGCCGAAGCCGAAGCCGATGGCGTCGTGGACCACGTCGCCCTGGCCGAGTCTGAGCTGGAGGTGTCTGCCGTCGGCGCCCACGGGGCGGAGATGGAGCACGGAAACACCTGAAGACCTGAACACCGGTTTCGGGTTGCCGATGCCGCAGGGTTCCATGAGCCTTGATTTTCTAAGCAGTGTCATATTGACACCCGCGAGCGGCAGCTCCGCGTCGATTTTCAGCGAGCGCCTGAACGGGCCGGCGCCAAGTTTGTTGCTAACGAGCGCGCCGAGTTTTCGCCGGAATTCGGGTATATCGTTTTCGTATATTTTTATGCCGGCGGCGAGCGCGTGGCCACCGTAGGTAATCAGCAGGTCGGAGCATTCCTTCAGAGCTTCATAGAGGTCGAAGCCTTCCACGCTTCGGGCGGAACCCTGGCAGACGCGGCCCTTTTCGGGATGTGTCATTTTGATGTCGTTGGGTTGTTTGGAGACAGTAGTCAAAATGACGGGTCTGTGGTGGCGTTCCATGAGTTTCGAGGCGACGATGCCGACAACGCCGATGTGCCAGTTTTCGTCGAATAGCACGATAGCGCAGTCATTTGCAAGGTCGTGAGAGTCTTCGAGGTTTTCGACAGCATACTTGAAGATGCGTGACTCCTCGTCGATCCTGCGCCTGTTGTGTTCGTCGAGTTTGCAGGCGAGCAGATGCGCGCGCTCGGCGGAGCGCGCCATAAGCAGTTCGACACCCGCGCGCGGATTCCATATCCTGCCCGCGGCGTTGATGCGCGGCGCAAGCACGAAACTTATATGATATGTGTCAAGCCGGCTCTCTTCCCTTATGTGCGAGACTTCAAGGAGCGAGTACAGGCCGAGGTTGCTGCTCCTTGCCATTTTCGAGAGGCCCCGGCGCACGAAAAACCTGTTCTCATCCAGCAACGGGACAAGGTCGCCGACTGTGCCCAGCGCGACAATTTCAATGTATTTCGCGAGCAACTCTTCCGAACTGATGTTCAGCTTTTCGCCTATTGCCAGCAGCAGCTTGAACGCGACGCCCACCCCGGCGAGTTCACGGAACGGATAGGTTGTGTCCCTGCGCTTCGGGTTCAACACGGCGACGGCGCCGGGGAGTTCTTCATGCGGTTCGTGATGGTCCGTAATCACCAGGTCGATGCCCAGTTCTGCGGCTACTCGTGCTTCTTCGATTGAACTGATGCCCGAGTCGACAGTGACAATGAGGCCATAGCCGGCCTTGCTTGATCTGCGGACAACCTCGCTCGAAAGCCCGTATCCTTCGGTGATGCGGTCGGGAATGTAGTACTTGACGTGTCCGCCCTGGTTTTCGAGAAAAGAGACGAGCAGCGCGGTGCCGGTGATGCCGTCCACGTCGTAGTCGCCGAGCACAAGAATTTTCTCATGATTCCGCAGGGCTTTGATCACGCGGTCCGAGGCGATGTCCATGTCGGGCATGGCGTCGGGGCTGTGTAGAATTGCGGCGTCGGGGTCCATGAACGCCCTGGCGGCGTCTATGCTGCCGATGCCCCTGTTGACAAGCGCCCTCGCAAGCGCCTGCGGCACATCGAGTCCGCGGCTGAGGTGGTCGACAATCTCCATGTCCGGGAATGTGTCTTTCCAGTTATATATTGAATCCATTATAAAAATAGGCTTCCCGCCCGGCATGACCGGGAGTTTCATACAGGGTATGTCCGGGGCAGTTGGTTTTGCACCAGGTGCCTGCTGTTGTGTCGGTGCTGTTTATCAGGTTTAGCCCGGATTTCTCATAAAGAAATCCGGAAAATCAAGATAACACCTATTCTACTGCGTTGCGGCGGCGATTCGGGATCGGTCACGCACCAGCATTTTGCGCAAGAGGCCGGTTAGCCGGCTGCTCCCTCACCACTCACTTGCCGCGCCTTGTATTACAGGTATTCTCACGATTTATGGCCCGCATTGGTGAAGATATGCGGGATAGTATTTATTCTTGTCGCAAACGGCAAACTGATATGGGCCTAAGTTGAAAAATGTATCTTTCGTTATTGTGTGTTTCCAGGGTGGACCATCCGGGAACGACAATCGTTTCTGTCACATCTGTTTCCACCGTTCCCGGCGAGAACGTATAGTCCTGGACGCTCTGTGTTCACAACTATTTCTTTTCATGACAATGGCTGTGGATTGCCGCGCGATAATTTGCTGTTTTTCGCGCCGACCGGATGAATCAGCGTCTTCTCTGTTTCCCTTTTTTCTTATGTTTTCCACCCTGGGATTTCTGTTTTTTTGACTTGCCGCCTGGTTGGCTGCTTGTGGCAGTTGCGGGCTGCGCGGCTTTTTTATCTTTCTTTTTAGGTATGTTTTCTGCCGATGCGGCGGGTCTTCCTCCGCTGGGAGCGCGGCCCGCGGCGGCCGGCACTTTTGCCCCCTCTCCTTTTCTCATTCGTTCATAGGTTTTGAATATATAGGCAAGGGGCGCGGCAATGAAAATCGACGAATATGAGCCGGCGATTACTCCTACGCTGAGTCCGAGCGCAAAGTTTTTTATACTTGCGCCGCCGAGTAATAATATCGCGACTATCGTGATCTCGGTGGTTATTGTCGTGTTGATGGAGCGAGGCAGGGTTTCCCACAGGCTGTCGTTAATTATCTTGCCCAGTGGCACTCTCTTGTGCTTGCGCATGTTTTCCCTGATACGGTCAAAGATGACTATCGTGTCATTGATCGAATAGCCGAACACCGTCAGGATGATCGCGACGAATGCGCTGTTCACCTCCAACTGGAACACTGAATAAAAACCGATGGTGATGAGGCAGTCGTGGAGCAGGGCGATAATGGCCGCGATCGCGAACCAGAATTCGAACCTGATTGTGACATAAAGGAGAATGCCGATAGTGGCGAGAGCGAGAGCAAGAAATGCTTTCTTTTTGAGTTCGACGCCGAACACCGGGTCGATCTTGTCTTCTTTGACGAACTGTCTGTAACCCTCGAACCGGTCGTAGAGTGCTGCCGCCAGCTTTTTCAGTTCTTTTTTGTCTGTAATGTTATTGATTTTAAGAGTTACATTATAGAGTTGCGCTGATTCTTCGTCCTTTTTGGGCAGTTCCGCTGTGCCGGCGATAACGACTGTGCCGGAAGAATAGCCCTGTTCCTTTAGAAAATCGTTGAGATCGGAGCGTTTCAGCTTGCCGCCCAGGTCCCTGAGCACAAAGTTGTCGGGGTCGATGTCATAGAATTCGACATTGAAGTCTATTTTCATTCTGCGGATTTTATCGTTGAAAGCCTTGGACTTTTCTTTCCGCTCATCGTTGCTCATACCCTTTATCTGGTTTGCCGTGGCATAGCTCTGGATGCGGACGGAGAACTCTTTTCCGCCACGCATCACCTGCGCGGGATTCCCGTTGATGCCGTTCTTCTGGACGATGTTGTCGATCTCGGGAGTAGTCACCTTATTACCCGTTTCGAATCGAATGATGTAGCCGCCAGTGAAGTCCACCCCGTAGTTGAGGTTCTGGACAACAAGAGACGCCACTCCGGCGCCGATGACTATGAGAGAAATGAGAAACCAGATTTTTCTTGTGCTTACCAGGTCGAACCGGATCTTCTTATCCACTTGCAGAAATCCTCCTCTATGTTTCCTACCGAGACTGAGCGGCGGCTATTTCCGGATTTTCGGGTTTCGCGCCGTAGAGCGCGAGATTCTTACATGCGGGTATGTTGACAGTCATAATCATAAACACCTTTGTGATCACGATTGCGGAGAACATACTCACGAGGATACCAAGACTGAGCGTTACGGCGAATCCCCTGATCGGGCCAGTGCCGAGTGCGTAGAGGACAACTGACGCTATCAGCGTTGTGACGTTGGCGTCGAGAATAGCTGTGAAGGCTCTTGTGAACCCGGCATCGAGCGCGGCTTTGAGCGTCTTGCCGATCCTGATCTCCTCACGCAGCCGCTCGAAAATAATGACATTGGCATCGACCGCCATTCCTATCGAAAGAATGAAACCGGCTATTCCGGGAAGCGTGAGTGTTACGCTGAACATGCTCATCGTGCCGATCATTATTATTACGTAACAAAGCAGCGCCAGGTCAGCCACCAGGCCCGGCAGCCTGTAGTAAGCGATCATGAAAATCAGCACGAGTGAAATGCCCAGTATGCCCGCCAGTACGCTCTTTCTTATTGATTCCGCGCCCAGCGTGGGGCCGACCGCGTGTTTCTCCGCGACCTCGACCTCGACAGGCAACTGACCTGATTTCAACTGTGCCACCAGCGTCTGTACTTCTTCCGTGGTGAAATTGCCTGTTATCTGCCCGCCACCGAAAATCGCCGAGTTGATTTTTGGACACGACACTACATGGTGGTCAAGCACTATAGCGAGATACTTATCTATATTTCTTGATGTGAATTTTCCGAATACATCCTGTGCTTCCGATTTGAACTGGAAGTTTACCGCCGGCTTGCCGTACTGCCCGAAACCTGCGCTGACGCTACCCAGATCATCGCCGGTCAGTATCACTTTAGCGTCTTTTGGGACTTCATAGCCGTCCTCCCAGTATTTGCCTCTGCTGTCCACAAATTCCAGTTTGGCGACTTTGCCGATGAGCTCTTCCACTTTTTCCGGGTCGCGCTCGCCGGGTATCTCGATGTTAACCCACTTGTCGCCCTGGCGCTGGATCGTCACTTCGCGCGTTCCTGTCGGGTTCAGCCGCATCTGCATCACCTCGACCAGTCCGCGCATCTTCTCATCGTCCAGTTGTCCCTCTTCCGGCGGCAGCGCTTCCAGCAGAATCCTCACCCCGCCTTTGAGATCAAGCCCCAAGTTGATCGGGAACTTATGAACTTTTTTCACTACTTCCGTAACTTCCCCGTCTTTCTTTACCGTTACGACCCGCTCCTCGAAACTGCTGTAGTAACTGTACGCGGTCCATATAGCGCAGAATGCCACTACAACAATAATCAGCAACAATTGCGGCAGTGCGTTTTTCTTCATATTCCAGTCTCTCCGTTTGCTTTACGGACTTGTCCTTGGAAGTATCCACTTTTGTGCAGCTACTCCCGGTCCGATTAATCACATCATAACAAAACAGGGGCCTCGCCCCCTGATTGGCACCGAATCATTCTATTATAAAAAACTCCTGTCTTCAATGATATGGATGTAAAAATATTAACCCGCATTGGTGAAATATGCGAGTTAAAGGTGCGACTTGTGATAAATACGGCTCGAAATTAAGCCGCATATTTCCGCCAGAACCCAAAAAAAAGAGTCCTGCCGGGGACTCTTTTTTATTGTACACTTTATGCGCGACCGGGTGCGACGGCCCGGCTGAACTTTTGATTATTCCATTGCGTCCGCGATTACCTGGCTGATGTCCACGCACTTGATGTTTTCCTGCTCCTTGACCTTAACACCGTCCAGGAACATAGTGCGGCAGTAAGGACATGCTGTGCAGATCGTGTCGGCGCCGGCGTCGATCGCCATCTCGGTACGCCGGACGTTGATGCGCGGTTCTTCCTCTTCCATCCACATCATGCCGCCGCCCGCACCGCAGCAGAAACTGAACTTGTGGTGCTTGGCCATTTCCGTCGGCGCTTTGCCTGTGGCGGCCTGGATGAGCGAGCGGGGCTGATCGTAGATGTCGTTGTACCTGCCCAGATAGCAGGAGTCGTGATAGACAAGGTTTCCGAGGTCCACTTTTTTGTTGAGCTTGATCTTGTTCTGGTCGAGCAGCATCTTGATGAATTCCGTGTGGTGGTAGACTTCGTAGTCGCCGCCGTATTGCGGGTATTCGTTCTTTGTCGTGTTGTAGCAATGCGGGCAGACGGTAATGATTTTCTTGACATTGTACCCGGCGAAAATCTCGACGTTGCCCTGCATCATAGCGTCCGAGAGATATTCGTTGCCGAGGCGGCGCGCCGTCTCTCCGCAGCACATTTCCTCTTCGCCGAGTATCGCGAAGTTGACGCCGGCGGCTTTAAGAATCTTCGCTGTTGAAATAGCGATGCCCTTGTTTTCCTCATCGAACTGCGCGGAGCAGCCGAGATAGAGCAGGTATTCCGCCGGTTCTTCGAGCGCGCTCATGACGGGCACATCGAGTCCTTCGGCCCATTCGGCGCGCTTGTGGTTTCCGATACCCCAGGGGTTGGAATTTTTTTCCATGTTGCGCATTGCCAGCTCGGCTTCCGAGGGCATCGCCGCTTCGGTGAGCACGAGGTAGCGCCGCATGTCGACGATAAGCTGCACGTGTTCGATCCACACGGGGCAGGCTGTCTGGCAGGCCTGGCAGGTAGTGCACGACCAGATAAATTCATGGCTGAACACGTTGCCTATCATACTCTTATTGAGAATCTCATATTTTTCTTTAAGCTCTTCGGTCTTTTCCATGTCGAGTTTGCCTTCGGCCAGGATGACCGGCGCGCGCTCGAGGAGGTGTTCCTTCATTTCATGTACGAGTATCTTGGGAGACAGCGGTTTTTCCGTGTTATACGCCGGGCACTGCTCTTGGCAGCGTCCGCACTCTGTACAGGCATACCCGTCGAGCAACTGTTTCCAGGTGAACTGTTCGACTTCCTGCACGCCGAAGACTTCCGCTTCCTCTTCTTCGAGTTTCTCGAAATCCATTTTGTTGATAGCACCTGTAGTTCCGAAGTCGCGCAGATAGATGTTCGGGATAGCGCCGAGCAGGTGAAGGTGTTTCGAGCGCGGTATGTAATAGATGAAGAAAAGAAGTGAAGAAAGGTGAATGGCCCAGAGTATTCCGAAAACCAATTTGGCGGTCGAGCCGACGCTGCCCTCGACAGCCGCCGGCATAATGCCGGTGAAGAGGTTGGAGATCGGCGCAAAAGCAGGATTTATCTCACCGGCTGAAATTCTCATGCCGCCCATCATGAAGTATGTGATGATGAGCGTAGTGATGAGTCCGAGAATTATCAGCGCGTCATACATGCCTGATTTCGGGCCTTCGAGTCGAACGGGCTTGAAGGCGAAACGCCTGATGAGCGAGATCACGATTGCGATGATCACGCACAGGCTGATTATGTCGACTATTAAGCCGACAATCGGGAAGCCGGGAACCATCGTCCAGAAGTTAACACTGGGAAAAATCGCATTTACCAGGAGTTCGCTCGTGGCGAAGGCTATCATCAGGAAGCCCCAGAAGATGGTGAAGTGCCCGATGCCGCCCAGGAACATCAGCACCCGCTTCTGGCCGAAGACGAATGTCAACACGCTGGTGACGCGCTTGCCGGGATCGTCGAATCTCGGTTTGGGGTCCTCGACTCCCAGTTTCATTGCGGCAAACAGAAATTTCACACGTATCGCAAAAAAATACATTGCGGTCGCGAATGCTATAAGGAAAATAATCCTTACGGGTATAAACTCACTTGGTGTAAGGTATTCGTACATAAAAAATACCACCTTTGAAAAGATTTCGGTGCCAACCGGCTTATATATCAAAACCGGGCGCAGGCCACGGCGATAAAACCATACTGTGCAGATGTCGCCCCGCCCCGGTCGCTTTCCGCCCGACAGCGAGAACCCCGGCAAAAGGGAGACATCGTTGAAATGGGGGCGCAGTCTGCCCACGCCCCCACTGCAACATCAATTTTTTATTTTTATTTCATTACCTCTTATCAAGGACCGTCGGCTTACGCTTTCAGTTTTTTTACTTCTTCCGTGAGTATCGGTACACATTTGAACAGATCGCCCACGATGCCGTAATCCGCAACCTTGAAGATGGGGGCTTCCGCGTCTTTGTTGATGGCGACGATGCACTTGGACGAACTCATGCCCGCCAGGTGCTGGATGGCGCCCGATATTCCGCATGCGATGTAAAGATTCGGGTTGACGGTTTTGCCCGTCTGGCCGACCTGGTCGCCGTGCGGTCTCCAACCGGCGTCGACCGCCGCACGTGACGCGCCGACTGCCGCGTTCAGAAGTGAAGCCAGTTCTTCGAGCATCGCATAGTTTTCGGGGCCTTTCATACCGCGACCACCGGAAACAATGATGTCGGCTTCTGTGAGTTCGATCTTGTCGCCCGCTGTGAGTTCGGTTTTGAGAACTTTTGTCTTGACATCACCCGCGGCGGCGTCGACTTTGGCGACTTCCGCCGAGGCACCGGCATCCGGGTCCGATACGGGAAGTACATTCGGGCGCACGGAAGCGATCTGGATGTCGCTGCTGAATGTCCTTGTCTCGAACGCTTTGCCTGCATAGATCGGGCGCGTGACAACGAGGCTGCCACCGTCCACGCTGATGTTTGTGCAGTCGGAAGCGAGTCCCGCGCCGAGTTTCGCGCTCAGCCTGGGGGCAAGGTCTTTGCCCTGTATGGACGCGCCGACAAGCACGATGCCGGGTGCCGCGTCCTGTATGATCTTTGCCGTCACATTTGCATAAGCTTCGCCGTTGTAGTCGGCGAGATCGCCCGAGTCGGCGACATAAACCTTCGATGCTCCATACTGACCCATTTCAGCGGCCAGTGCTTCAACTCCGGAACCCACGAGGCAGCCTTCGAGCGCGCCGCCTGCCGCCGCTGCCAGTTCCTTACCTTTGCTGAGGAGTTCCAGCGTAACTTTTTTCAGTTTTCCTTCTTTAACTTCGGCTATTACGAGTATATTAGCCATGTATCTCGAACCTCCTTTTCGTGTTTTCTATTTTAAATTACCTTGGCTTCTTCCCGCAGCAACTGCGCCACTTTCGGCACGATCTCTTCGGGTTCGCCTTCGAAAACCTGGCCGGCTTTTCGTTCGGGGGGCATGCTCAGTTCCTTGATGGCCGTCTTCGAGCCTGCCGCGCCGGCTTCGTCTGCGCCGAGTCCGAGATCTCCGGCTGAAAGAACATCAAGTTTTTTCCTCTTCGCCTTCATAATGCCGGGGAGCGATGGATACCTGGGTTCGTTGAGCCCCTTCTGGGCTGTGAGCAGGCAGGGCATAGCTATCTCCAGTTCCTGATTTCCACCTTCAATTTCTCTCGTGATTGTGACGCTGCCGTCACCGACTTCGCAGTTTATAACCAACGACGCGCTGGGAATTCCGAGCATTTCCGCCACCAGCGTTCCAACCTGGGCGCTGTCGTCGTCTACCGCCTGTTTTCCGCAGAGAATCAGGTCGTAATCCCCTTCTTTTTCAATGGCCTTCGCAAGAGCTTTTGCCGTCGCGTAGTTGTCCGAACCCGCGAATGCCTCGCCGTCGAGCCTTATAGCCCTGTCTGCGCCCATTGCCAGCGCCGTCCTGATCGCTTCCTCAGCTTTCTTTTCGCCAAGCGTGCAGACTACCACTTCGCCACCCTTCGCCTCTTTGATCTTGATGGCTTCTTCAGCGGCAAATTCGTCATAAGGATTCAATACAAGGTTGATTCCTTCCCGGTTGATATCTGTCTCACCGGGGTTGACCTTAACTTTTGTTTCCGTGTCCGGAACCTGCTTGATAAGTACGATCGTTTTCAATTCTTTTCCTCCCTTTCTTTATATTTTCATGTTTTACATCACTATGCTGGAACCGACATCGTCGATTCTCGATTCAAAGACATTCTTATAATCCTATTAATATACTGATTGTCATTGACATTTGCAAGAAATCAGTCTAATAGCACTTTTTCGTTCGGTTTTCGCGGCGAACGTACAGGAGAACTGTTACTTCAGCTACTATATGTGACAGGCCATGTTCCCCGCCTTGTGAATTATTGCGCAAAATACATTAAATTAATATACAGGGATTGTCAACCCTGCCCGGTAGTATGTTTTTCATTGTTCCTGGGGCTATCTCAGCTTGTCGTCCTACAGTTGTCCTCATCGTCGTCCCACAATGCCGGGTCACACTTCACGGGGTCGGCTTCCTCGTCGCGCAGGTCCCTGATAAAACCGGACACATTGAATCTCAGGCCGGTTCGGGCCGTGAGGTCCAGGTCGGCGACTTTGCCGGCAATCGCCGCCGGTGGCACAAAAGGCAGGCTGCCCAGTGCGCCCAGGCTCGGCCCTGTCCTCAGCTTGATCCAGAAATCCTTATCATTGCTCACAGCGAATATCCTGAAAAAAGTCACCGCCAGTTCATATTGGTCGTTGTCCGCCAGTTTTGGGGACAGGCTGCGGTGTTCGACACGCACGGGGCCGACTTTCCACTCGCGCTCATGCACAGTGTCGTCTTTCTGTTTGCCTGCAATCGAGTATCGCCGCCTCCGGAGCACCCGCCGTTTGAACAGTCCGCCCAGCAGGCGCGGCCCGGCCCCATATTCCGTTTTGAACGAAAGATTCCGCTCGAGCGCTTTCTTCAAGTCCATATCATTCTCCATTTCCGGACCGTAAATATCACACACAAACCGGTCTGCGCGCGGCACACCCACCATCCGGCACACTTGCCGCCGCCATTGTGGTCACTTGAACAACGGCAAAAGTGTTTTCTCGAATGTGACGCATTGATCTTTCTTGAACCCCTGACCGGGTTTTATCTCGGAGGCAAGGTCCATGTAGCCCTGTTTCTGCCTGTCGTAGCGGGGCCATGCGGGCGACGAGCCTGTCGACGGCACGCCCGTGTGTGCGAATCCCGCCCATAGAGCCCTGATTTTTTTCGATACCTTTTTGTTTTCGGCGTAAGGAAATTTTATCCCGAGAAATGTCATGTTGCCGAACACGAACGGCAGCTCGGACCCATGGAACGCGCCCCAGTCGCCCAGCATCTCGATGCCCTTTGGTTCGTAAGCGAAACGGTAGAGATACACCGGTGTGCCATGATCTGAAAGAAGGTTTGCGAGAGTCCTTGTCATGCACGTGAAGGCCATGTCGCCCATCAGGTCGATATATGCTTTTTTCGGACTCGCGTAATCTTCAGGTTTATAAAAATCCAGTATGCTGTCGTTGATAACATTCACACCGATAATATCTTTCATTTTGGCGACATCCTGCTGAATCTTCGCATTGAAATCTTCGGTAGTATCGAGTTTCTCTTTTTGCGCGAAGAATGAAAATTCATCTTTATTGCTGCCGATTATTACCGGGACATCTTTATTGTATTTGCCTTCGCGAAATATCGTGAACGGGCTTTCGGGAATGAGTTTGCCGCCGATGAGCGGTTCGGAAGGGAACTTTTTCTTCGCGCCCGGATTCTCGAGGAACACGAGAGCGCCCGTGAGTTTGTCGAGCACGTCTTTCGCAGGCGCGGAGCGCAGGCATTCGGCGATCGTCGCGGGGTCGGTGCAGCCGAGGTCCGGGGCGAGCGATTCGCCCAGCGGGAGTGTTTCTTCTATTGTCTTATTGACGAGAAACACCGGGCCGCTTTCTATTATAGCTTTCCGGAAGAGACCTTCCGCGACAGGAGAAACCAGCAGCAGGCCGATGCTCATGCCGCCGGCCGATTCACCGAAAATAGTTACATTGTCCGGGTCTCCGCCGAATGCGGCGATGTTGTCGCGGATCCATTTCAGGGCGGCTATCTGGTCGTAGACACCGTAGTTTCCTTCGAGCGATCCGTCGGGTTCGGTGAGCGTGGGGTGCATATAGAAACCGAAGGAGCCGAGGCGGTAATTTATCGTAACGACGATTACGTCGCCTGTGGCGGCGAGACGCGCGCCGTAATAGGTGTCCATCGCGCCGGAGCCGTGCTGGAACCCGCCGCCATGTATGAACATCATGACCGGTTTCTTTTCTTTCGCGGCGCGCTTGTGCGCCCACACATTAAGGTAGAGACAGTCCTCGCTGCCTATCGGATTGCTGCTGCCGCCGAGCGCAACCATAGGAGTCTGATAGCAGTCCGGCCCGAACTTGTCGGCGAGAAGCGTTTCCGTCCAGGGCTCGGGCGGCTGCGGGAGCCGGAAACGAAGTTCGCCCACCGGCGGCGCGGCATACGGAACGCCCTTGTACTCACACACCCCGCGATTATCGACACCAGTGACCGGCCCGTTTTTCGTCTTTATATTTGTGCAATCCGCAGGTCCGTCGGCAGTGGCCCGCGCAGCGAAAAAAAACACTGCCGTTATCGCAATAAACGCACACTCAATAAATTTTTTCATAAGCAATCTCCTCGATTAAAACATGCTTATGAGCCAATTGCAAAATTCTGATTCGGCTGCGTTCGGCTGCAATTGTCCATAGCTGCGTTGTCGGCACAAAATCATCCTCAACGTACTCCACGAGTACGCCTGCGGGAATTTTGCACCTCCGCCTTGCTTCTGAATAATTTCGTTCGACCTCGCTACGAACATAATTTTGCAATTGGCTCTTATGATGTGCCACATTTTAGTTTCCACCTCATGGCGGGGTCAAGCTCTCTGTGTTTCATGGACGCGCGCATGTTCCATAAATATCGTTTTTCTTTAGTTTCAAGTACTGTTCAAACTTCATTCAATCATGTTACAATAGATAAAGCAAACTGAATTAGTGTCCTGTCAACTTTGTATTGTTACGCGCTTCCAGGGTACACCCTCGGAACGCATGAAACCGGGAGCGCCGGCTTCCACCATATCCCTTGCCGATTATCCGTGATTCTCAGGTAATCGAGTATCTTTTTGCGTCTTTTCATCGTTGACACGACACTGGTAAAAGACACACATTTTTTATAAAAGGACGTGTAATGGGTTTTAATAGAAGCGACCTGCGGGTCATATATATTGCGCTGAAAATCTTCGGGGCCGAGTTGCCCTATGAAGATGAAATCGAAGAGATTCTGGCGAAGTGCAAGGACATTTTCACACTCGACGAACAGCTCGAACTCGACGAAGAGATGGATTCGATTCTTCAAGATTCCAAAGAGCTACAGAATTTTACCGGGCACACGCCCGGCACGTGATTTCATACATCGAACTGCGCGACCAGAAAAGTGTGGTCCGAGGGTTTCGGCAGCTTGCGCGGCTCGATGTCGATGAAACAGTGTGCTGATCTTGCCGCAAGCGTCTTTGTCGCGAATATGTGGTCGATGCGCCAGCCGAGTTTTCTCTGCACTGAACGAGGGAGCCTGAAATCCCAGAAAGTATATTGTTCCGGTTCGTCGACATATTTCCTGAAGACATCCACAAAACCGAAAGCTTCGGTGAGAGCTGCCAGAGCCGCCTGTTCGTCGGGATGGAAGCCGCAGTGGCCGCGCAGTTTCGCCGGGTCGTACACGTCCCTGTCTTCCGGTGCGACATTTATGTCGCCCGTCCATATCAGGGGTGTGTCGGGTGAGTAGTATTTTTCGAGATACGCCCGCAGGCGTTTGAACCATTCGAGCTTGAAAGCAAATTTCTCCGAGCCGGGTTCGAAACCCTGCGGCACATAAGTGTTGACGACAGGCACCCCCCGGACCGTCGCCGCGATAAGCCGCGCCTGCTCCTGCGTCTCCGCCCCGTCGCCGAATCCTTTCCGGACATCCGCCGGCGGTTCTTTCGTTATTATCGCCACGCCGTTGTATGATTTCTGACCGAAGTATTCGCAGTGGTAGCCGATCTGCGCGAAAGGCTCGACCGGGAAGTCCTTATCCTGCACCTTGGTTTCCTGCACACAAAGCACGTCGGGGGCCTCACGTCCGAGCCAGTCAGTGATTATCCCCAGCCGGGCGCGTATCGAGTTCGCGTTGAATGTCGCGATTTTGAAGTTTGCCATATTTTGTATCCCCCGCATATTTAAAGACAATGAAAGAAAAAGTACAAGAAAACGATTCTGTTTTCCATGATTAAATATTATAATCACACAACAGTTTTTTTTGAGAGGTGTTCATAATGAAAAGATATTTTTTATTGTTTGCCGTGCTGGCGGCTTTGTTTGCGACATCGGCTTTCGGCGATGTTCGCGGCGGCGGCGACCTGGTCGTATTCGAGAAGTCGGCGCGCGCGCCTTATGCCGGTTTCCTGTTCAGCCATACGCCGGAAATACAGCGCGTCGACATGATACCGGAGCAGCCGCTGGCGGGCCAGTCCGTGAAGGTGGGCGTCAGGGTTGTGCGCAATCTGATGAAAGCGTCGATGCCGGTAGCGAAGGTCGAGCTTTTTTATTCGACAGGCTTGGACGAATGGGAAAACACCGTGATGATACAGAGCGACGGCGACCCGGAATATTACTTTGCGTACATTACCCCGCAGGCGGCGGGTACGGAAGTGAAGTACTATATTCGTGCCGAGGATACGGTGGGCAGTGTGACAAGCGAAACACCGGGCGACGGCTCGATGATCGAGGTCAGGGACGACGATGACGACGACGAGACTGTGCTTCCCGATATAGACATCCTCAGCCTGGCGGCAGGGTTCGACGAAAAATATATGTACGTCCGGCTAACTACCGATGCGGTGCCCGGCAAGGGCGACCCATCGAAAAACGGCATGAACCTCTATTTCATGCCCATCATAGATGTCGCCGCGGGGAAGGGCGCCGAAGACCTGTTCACAACGCCTGTGCTCGCCTACGCGCCGGTGCTTTCGAGCTACCTGGGAGTCGCGCCGGCCGGCCTGTATAGAATCTCGGAGATACTGAAAACGAAAAAAACCATCGAAGGTTCGGAGGTCAAGTTCAAGAAAAAAGGTCACAGCCTGATGTTCAGGGTCAACAGGAGTTCCCTGAGCGAGTCGCCCGGCGGTGCCATCGGTATTGTCGCGCTCACTACCGCCGCGAAAACCACCGAAAGCATGTTGCCCTGGGAAGCTTCGCCATACCTGACACTTATTCCGGAAAATCATTCGTATACCGTCAAATCGGAGCCCGAAGAAGTCACCTTCATGGCGGGTGCCGCGCTCAGAGACATCACGCCGCCCGTCGGCACACCGCTCGCGGGCTACGGCGCGCGCGAGGGTAAACCCTCGACGGGTGTGCACGACCCACTCATGGTCGAGGCGCTCGTGCTCGAGGCCGGCGATAAGAAAATCGCGATGATCGCCGCCGACTTTTTCTATCTGCGCAGGAATCTGTACAATGACCTGAGTATCGCGCTCGAGGAAAAACTGGGCATCACGCGCGGCAATATATTTCTGTCCGCATCACATAGCCACTCCTCTTCGGGCGGCATGTTCCCGGAACTTTCGATACTCGGCGGCGCTGTGCAGCCCGGACTCTACGACGATATTCTCGCGAAATTCACGGCTGCGGTCGTAGAGGCCGACAGCAGGCTCGTGCCCGTGAAGATCGGCACGGCGACGGTGGAGGCGGATGGACTCAACACCAACAGGCGCGAGAAAGGCGGCCCTGTGGATGAGGCACTGAGCGTGATGAAAATCGACGACATGAAGGGCAACACCATCGCCATATATTACAACTACGGCGCGCACCCGACTGTCCTGGGCGGCAGTAACATGGAGTTTTCAGCGGAATATCCCGGCGCTGTGCGCAGGGAACTTGCGGACGATTACCCGGGCGCTGTCATACTTTTCGCCAACGGCGCGCTGGGCAACATGGGCCCCGGCTGCCCCGGTGATTGCGGCGGCGGCTTCGACAAGATCGCGAAAATGGGCGAGTTGTTCGCAGGCTATATTAAGGAAGCCGCTGCAAAGATGGAAATGAAAAAGAAAGCGCCGTTCACAATGGTATCGAAGGAAATACTTATGTACCCGAAATACAATATGTGGAGCAACATGTCGGCGATGCGTATCGGCAACGCAGCTTTTGTATCGAATCCGGGCGAGGCTTATGTCGAACTCGGATTCCCGGTGCGAGACAGGGCACGCGCTGCTGGTTACGATTCGCTTTTTTTACTCGGCATCACCAACGACGGTATCGGCTACATAATACCCGAAGAATGGTATCACAAACACATATACGAAGCCACATTCGCGCTGTACGGTCCCAACGAAGGCGAGTTTATCAGGGATCAGATGTTAAACCTGCTGGGAGAGATTTCCGCGGGACGGTAGCGGGCGCTTACCCCGGATTTCTTACAAAGAAATCCGGGATCTGCCGGAGAAGCTGTGGCCACGAGAGCGGACAGGCTATGCGTCATCTGCCGCTTCCCCGGGGGGCCGGGTTTTCCAGCGCTGGTGCCACCAGAGATATTCGGAGGGGTACTGCCTGATAAAATTCTCGATGGCTGTCGTATAAAGTTGAATATTGTGCTTTAGGTCCGCGTCCCAGTCGCCGGTATTGCGCATGTGGATCGGCGGCAGGATATGTAGAGTGAGAGTGTTGTCGGGGTTTCGCGTGGTCATGAAGCTGGGGACAACAGGCAGGTCGTGTTTCATGGCAATTTCCGCCGGACCGCCCACTGTGGCCGCTTTTTTACCGAAAAAGTCAACGAAAATACCGTTGCGGGCAGCGTTCTGGTCGGCGACAAGCCCCACAATTTTGTTGAGTTCAAGTTGATGGATACATTCTTGTTTTACGCCTTTATCCCTGAATATCAGTTCGGAACCCCACTTCAGCCGCGTTTCCATTACGAATTTTGTAAAGAGCGCGTCTCGCTGCGCCTTCACCACAGTCACCATGGGCAGCTTGTTTACCCCCAACCACGCGCACACAAGTTCCGTGTTCCCTATATGCGCACCGACCGCGACGATGCCTTTGCCCCTGGCCAACTCGGTTTTCAACACGTCGGCCGGATCGTTGTATACGATTTTCCGGTTGACCCAGTCGGCGTCCTTGTGCGGTATCATAAGAAATTCGGCCATATTCCTGCCCTGGTTCGCGTAAGTCTGTTTGAGAATTGTCTCGATCTCTTTCGGAGTTTTCTCGCTGCCGAACGCTATGTCGAGCTGCCGCCGCGCGAGATTCCTGTATTTCGGGAATGTCCTGTATCCGAACATCGCCAGCCCGACACACAGCGCATAAGTCAGCCGCTCGGGGAGAATCGCCGATATTTTCCCGATTCCTTTTATCAGCGCGCGAATGATAAAGTATTTCCTCTGGGCCTTTCTGTCTATGGGCTTGTGAAGAGTGTCTTCCCCTACGGTGCCTGCCGCTCTATCGTCTGTATCCTGCAAAGCAATTATCTCTTTTCAATTTAGTCTATTGGGGCAATTGCAAAATTCTGATTCTGCTGCGTTCTGCTGCTATTGTCCATAGCTGCGTTGTCAGTGCAAAATCGTCCTCGACGTCCTCTACAAGTACGCCTGCGAGGATTTTACACCTCCGCCTTGCTATGAACAATTTCGCTCGACCTCGCTACGAACATAATTTTGCAATTGGCTCTCTTTCTCACGACATAAATTCCTGTTGTCTCCCGCAGATCCATAGCCTCGAAAAAACGCTCATCCGTAAGCAGCAACACCATTATAGAGTATTTTGGTAAATACAGTCGTAATTTTCAGCTTTTCCGGTAGCGCGCCCAGCAGGATTCGAACCTGCGACCTACGGATTAGAAGTCCGTTGCTCTATCCATCTGAGCTATGGGCGCTTGTATAAAATGTCTTTGAGCCAATTGCAAAATTCTGATTCTGCTGCGGTCGGCTGCTATTGTCCACTCACTGCGCACGAGACTGCGAAAATGAAAATCAGGCTTTGTATTTACCGGTTCCTGAACTCCCGAAACTGTCCTGTATGCGCAATGCCTGTGTCCTGCCGGGTGCCTCTATCACGATCATAGAAAACATGGCCACAGCAAATAAGTATCATACATTTTAAGCCTCGGAGAAATGCTGTCAATCCCTTTGAGATTATATATCAACCCGGATGGTACCGGTTGATGATATGGAATATTATCACTACTGAGCCGATTGCAAAATTCTGCTTCGGCTGCGGTCGGCTGCTATTGTCCATAGCTGCATTGTCGGCGCAAAGTCGTCCTCGACGTACTCTACAAGTACGCCTGCGAGGATTTTCACCTCCGCCTTGCTCTGAACAATTTCGCTCGACCTCGCTACGAACATAGTTTTGCAATTGGCTCTTTGTAATGATAATAATATATGGTAATGTTCTGGCGTCTTTGTGTACGTTATTTTGTGCATGCGTGCAGTATATTGATTTTGAATGGAAAATAACTGATGGACGGAGTATCGGCATTTCTGCAGAAGTGGCGTGTGAGGCTGGGGCACTTGTTCGCGGTCTGCATAGTTGTTTTCGCGACGCCGCGGCTTTCCACGCTTGCCGCCGGGACCGTTACGGCACTGATCGGCGAGGCGATAAGGATTTATTCGGCGGGTGTCATAGATAAGAATACTACACTTTCGAGAACCGGCCCTTACGCGTATACAAGGAATCCGCTGTATTTGGGCAGTTTTTTTATGTATCTGGGTTTCTGCATTGCGTCCGGCAATGTTTATATCACTGCGTCGTTTTTCATTTTCTTTTTCGTTGTCTATTACGCCACGATATTGAGGGAAGAGGCGTTTTTGAGGGGGAAATTCGGCGAGCGTTACGAGGTGTTCTGTGCGGAAGTACCGAGGTTTTTCCCGCGACCTGTGCCGACGCGCGGTGAAGGCACAGCGCGGTTCGAATGGCGGCGCATGATGGGGAACAAAGAGCACGAGGGTCTTATCGCAACGGTGGTCATTCTCGCGCTGATGTGGGGGATGTGGTTTGCCGGCTGGACTGTAATCAAATGAGCGGACTACGGGAATGCTGAAACTGCGTGAATTTGTGCTCGAAAGAATAATTGTTATATGAAAAGCGGCAATACGTTAAACATACTTTACATGCTCCCCGAGTTGACTGTAGGCGGTGTGGAAACTCATGTGACTGCGCTTTCGGCCGGTATACGGAGGCTGGGGCACAACGTCACGGTGATCTCGAACGGCGGCCCGCTCGTGCCTCGCCTCGAAAGCCAGAATGTCGAGCACATTACCCTGCCCATACACAGGAAATCGGCTATCACGATCAACGAAATGGCAGGCAGGGTCAGGCAGCTTGTCAGGGAAAGAAACATACAGGTTGTTCACGCCCATTCGCGTGTTCCCGCCTGGATAACTTACTTCGCGCTAAGGAATATGAAGGTTGCTTTCATCACTTCCGCCCACGGCCAGTACGCTGCGCATATAGGCAGCAAAGTGATGACATTCGGCGACAGGATTATCTGCGTCAGCAAAGGCATCATGGACCACATGGAAAAGAGGCTGCACGCGGACCCCGCGAAGATGGTTGTTATCTATAACGGGATAAACATGGCGGAGGTCGACCTGGCGCTGTCGAAGTCGAGGCCGAGAAAAGAAATCCGCGACGAACTCGGCCTGCCCCGCGACGCGACTGTCGCTGGCTCGATCGGGCGGCTGACAACTACAAAAGGGCCACAGTACTTCATTGATGCTTTCCACAGGTTGAAGGAGCGCCGTCCCGATATGAAGGCTGTTCTTGTGGGCGACGGTCCCATCAGGAAGGACCTCGAAGAGCGTGTTGCCGAACTCGGACTCGAGGGCGAAGTGCTGTTCACCGGTGTAAGGACCGACATTTTCGACATACTCAAGGCGTTGGACATCTATGTTGTTTCATCAATATATGAAGGTTTCCCCATGGGTTGCCTCGAAGCGATGGCGAGCCGGGTTCCGATAGTAGCGACGTGTGTCGGCGGCATACCGGAAATGATCGAACACGGTCGCACCGCGCTGCTGGCCGAGCCGAGGGACCCGGACGGACTCGCCACACAGATGGAAGTACTCGCCGGCAGCGAAACGATGCGTGCCCGCCTCACCGACGCCGGTTTCGAGGATGTCTCGCGGAAGTTCTCCGAGGAAAAAATGATACGTGATGTTCTCGGCGTCTACCACGAAACCATCAGGGCGAAAAAAGGGTACATCGGACCCGTGCGGGGTGTGCCGAAAGTTGACAGACCGCGAATTCTGCTCACTCTGCCGGAGTTGCGCGTCGGCGGCGTCGAGACGCACATGATCGACCTCGCGCGCGGCCTTAAAAGGAAAGGTTACGATCCGCTGGTGGTCTCTTTCGGCGGCAAACTCGTCGAGAAACTCGAAGCGGAGGATGTCAAGCATGTCAGGTTGCCCGTTCACTCCAAGAATCCGCTTGTTATCAGGAAGATGATAGGCCCGATGAAAAAAGTGCTGCTCGAAAATAATGTCGAGCTGGTACATGCGCACTCGAGGGTTCCGGCCTGGATATGTTATGTCGCCCTGCGAATGCTCAAGCGCCGCATTCCGTTCCTGACTACTTGCCACAGTACGTACAGTGTGCATGTGGGCAGCAGGGTAATGAACTGGAGCGACAACATGATTGCCGTGAGCGAGTTTGTGATGAAACACATGCTCGACAATTTCGGCACCGATCCGTCTCTGATAAATGTTGTGCATAACGGGGTTTCCCCGACACTTTACGACGAGTCGAGAACCGCGGAACTGAACAGGAAGTATCGCGCCGAATTCGACATTCCCGATGGTGCAAAGGTTGTGGGTATGGTAGCGTCGCTGACCCCGCGAAAAGGATATGTCAACTTTCTCGGTGCCGCCGGAAAGATAAAAGACGAGATAGGCAATGTGTTTTTTATCGGTGTGGGCGGTGGCCCCCAGAGAGAGGAACTCGAGCACAAAGCCAGTGAACTCGGGCTCGACGATTCCTTTAAATTCCTCGGCATACGCAACGATGTGCGTGATATGCTTCCGTTTTTCGACGTATTTGTGCTGTCGTCGTGGAGCGAGGGGCTGCCCTATGTTATTCTCGAAGCGATGTGCATGAGGCGCCCCATTGTAACGACCGATGTCGGCGGCATTCCCGAGGCAATAAAGAACAGGGAAAACGGTATGCTGGTGAAGCCGGGAGACGATGACGCGCTTGCGGCCAGTATTATGGAAGTGATTGAAGACGAATCACTGGCCGACATGCTGGGCGGCGCGGCGCGGCGCACTGTGGCAACATCTTTCACCGTGGAAAAAATGGTCGACAAAACTGAATCGATTTATAAAAAAATCCTGAACTGAAACGGATAGCGTACCCGCATTTCGATGAAAATACTTCACTTTATAAACAATATAAACCTCAGCTGGTATACGATGTTCACAGATACGATAAAGGCGCAGCAGAGGCGTGGCCATGAAGTGTGGACGGTGTTTCCGCCCGCCGGGATAAATTACAGGAGAATGGTGGATGACGGTTTCCGGGTCATACCGCTGCCTGTGCGCAGCTCGAAGTTCGATTACTTCGCGGCGTGGCGGCTGTCGCGAATACTGCGCGACAAGAAGATCGACATCCTGCACACGCACCTGACGAGCAGCGCTCTGCTGGGGTCTGCCGCGGCGCGGTGGGCCGGGGTCCCCTGCGTGGCCTCCGTGCTCAAGATGACAAAGAAGCGGCGCTACATGAGATGCGACAAACTGCTGCCGTGCTCGAACGCCGTGATGGACGACCTGCTCGAGCAGGGTGTGCCGCGCGAGTTCATGCGCAGGATTTATACCGGCATAGACATCCGGAGTTTCAACGACGGCTTCAAGCCGGGGTGCAACGCGAGGGAAGAGTTCGGCTTCGGCCCGGAACACAGTGTGCTGGGCACAATCGCGCGGCTTGTGCCGATGAAGGGCCACGAAGTGCTGCTCGATGCGATGCCGAAGATAAAGGCGAAACATCCCGAGTCGAGATTGCTGATAGTGGGTGACGGAGAACTGAGACCGGCGCTGGAGAAGCAGGCGAAGCATCTCGGTGTCGATGATGTGACGGTCTTCGCGGGCACGCGATACGATTTGCAAAATATACTTGCCGCGGTGAATGTCGTCGTGATGTCGTCTGTAGGGAAAGAGGGCCTGCCGGTGATACTTGTCCAGGCGTGCCTCGCAGCCTGTCCGACGGTCATGACGGATGTTGCAGGCATCAGGGAAATCATACACAACGGAGAGACGGGCCTGCTGACTCCACCCGGCGACCCGGACTCACTTGCGAACGCGGTGGATTACATACTGAGTGATCCGCAGAAGGCCACCCGCATGGCGCGCGCCGCGCGCGAATTTGTAGCCCGCGAGTTCGATGTGAACTACACGGCGGGCCAGATGGACGAAGAATATATCCAACTGCTGACCGGAAGGCGGGCCGGCTGAACATGGAATACAGGGGTGTGAAAAGAATCCTGCTCATCAGCCTTTCCTGCATCGGTGACGTGCTGCTGACAACGCCTGTAATGAAGGTGCTGAAAGACAACTTCCCAACGGCGGCGCTGGATGTTGTGGCGGGTCCGACATCTATGCCGATCATCGAACGCCATGAGCTGATCGACTACTCGATTACTTATGAAAACAAGGGCCGGCATAAAGGGGTGCCGGGCGCGGCCCTGCTGGTGTGGGAACTGAGGAAAAAGAAATATGATCTCGTTGTCGACCTGCGCAACACCGCTATCCCTTACTTTATAAGGTCCAGTCACAAGATAACTGCTCACAGGTCACACCTTAAGAACAGGGACGCCGGCGGAAGACACGCCATAGACCGCCACCTGGACGTGCTGGAACTTGCCGGACTCCCCATCACATGCAGGCAGATGATCGTCACTGTTCCCGACGATGTCAACAGAAAGGTGACCGAATATCTGCAAAAAAACGACCTTGAAGACCGTGTACTCATCGGGATTTATCCCGGTGCCGGAAGCGAGTATAAAAAGTATCCGGCGAAGAAGTTCGTCGAGGCTATGGAGAAAACCGCCGAACATACAGACGACGCGGTATACGTGCTGGTAGGCTCGGCCGCCGATGCCGGAACCTGCGCCGAAATAGCTTCGGCCTTCAGCGGCAACGCCGTGTCGGCGGCGGGAAAGCTGGACATACTGGAGCTCGGCGCGTTGCTCAAAAGGTGCGCCATGATGATATCGAACGACAGCGGCCCCATGCACCTTGCGGCCGCGCTGGGCACTCCGACAGTCGCCGTTTTCGGCCCGACGGACGCCGAACGTTACGGGCCACGCGGCGGCATTCATAAAATCGTCTGGCACAGGGAAGACTGCAATCCATGCAAATACCCTGTTTGCGGTAAGCCGTCGTGCATAAACAAAGTGTCCGCTGAGCAGGTTGCCGATGCTGCGATTGAACTATGGAATATACGAAGAGCTTCGAAAAGCACGGCGCGGTAATTCGTTTCCGGGTCGGAGCCGGTCGGGGCGGAATCTGAATTTTGCAATCGGCTCCACTATATAAGGATAACTATGCGGGACCTCGCGATAATCATAGTCAGCTACAAGACCAGGGGCCTGCTGGAAAAGTGTCTTGCCTCGATATACGCGGGCGAGTATCCTTTCAGCTACAGGGTCGTCGTTGTCGACAACGCTTCCGGCGACGGCACACCCGGGATGGTCATCTCTAAATATCCGGATGCGCTTATGATTGCGAGCGAGACAAACACGGGGTTTTCGGCAGGCAGCAACAGGGGGATCAGAAGCGTGGACTCGAGACATGTGCTGCTGCTGAATCCGGACACTGAAGTATACCCCGGAACAATCACGAAAATGGTTCGGTTTCTCGACCGCCATCATCATGTGGGCATAGTGGGCTGCGCGCTGCTCAATTCGGATCACACAGCGCAGAAATCCTGGTTTCCGTTTCCGTTGCCGCTTTCACGCCACATAGAAAACACAGGTTTTTATCCACGACTCGCACATATCATTCTGGGAGTCAGGTACAGACATCCGGAAATCACCGAAAGTGGCGCGAAGCGGGTGGATATAGTCAGGGGTGCGTGCCTTATGATCAGGCGCGACACCATAAACCAGATCGGCCTGCTCGACGAAAACTCATTCCTTTACGCGGACGATATCGACTGGTGCATAAGAGCTGCCCGCAGGGGCTGGGAAACTTATGCCCTCACCGAAGACAATATTGTTCACCACGGCTACGCAAGCACAGACCAGGAACCTTACATCACGATCACCAGCTCGAGGCGCAGCGCACTGTATCTCTACAAAAAACATTATTCCTGGCCACTCGTGAAAATGTGGTCGGCTATGATATACCAGGAAATCATTTACAAATATCTCCTGAACGTAATTCGTTTGAAAAAGAAGCCGGACGATACTAAGATCAGGTCTAAACAAGAAGCATACCGTGATCTTATGAAAGATATTTTCAGGAGGCGGGAAATCATACAAAATGGCAACCGGCAGGATAATCGACAAAAATGAGATACGCAGGATTCTTATTATAAAAATCAGCGCGCTCGGCGACATCGTACGCGCTCTGCCTTCGCTTTCTTATATCGCAAGGTCTTTCCCGCGCGCCGCCATCTCGTTTATGATCGCTCGCGAATACATCAACCTGATAGAACCATGCCCGTACCTGCACGAAATAATCCCTTACAAAAAAAGAAAAAACACACAGGACCTGTTCGGGTTTATCAAGTTCACGGCAGAAATCCGGGCAAAGCGCTTCGATATGGTTCTGAACCTTCAAAACACAAAAAGATTCGACATCATATCACTTTTTTCCGGAGCGCCGTACCGAACGGAAATCGTCAAACTCGACAGACCCGTGGATGGTGTGGACGGCATATTCCAGATATTGAAGACACTCGGCCTGAACCCGCGTCGCAGGAGATACGAATTCTGGTTCACAGACGAAGATCATGAATTCGCGGAAAGATTCTACGCGCGAAACGAGATGCCGCTGGACACCCCGATAGTGGGGATATGCCCGGCGTCCGACTGGGAATCCAAACAATGGCCGCTGGAAAAATATGCGGCGCTCGCGGACCTCGTCACTGATACTTACGATACGAAAGTAGTGGTTTTCGGCTCGAAGCAGGAAAGAAACCGCGCAGTAAAAATTGCGGAAATTGCGGATAATAAAGTTATCATAGCATCCGGCGAAACTACAATCAGACAGGCCGCCAGACTGATAAAAAACTGTCGCGTATTCGTGAGCAACGACAGCGGACTCATGCACCTCGCAGCTCACATGGGAGCACCGACAATAGGCATCTTCGGCAGCACGAATCCTGCCGTTCACGGTCCGGTGCGCGAGGGCAACTCGACTGTATACCGCGGTGCCGACTGCTCTCCGTGCTACTCTGCCAAATGCGTACTCGACTGGGAACGCTATTTCTGTCTCAGCGCAATTCCCGCCGAGCAGGTCTTCAAGACAATCCGGCAGGTCATCCATTAGAGCAAGTTGCAAAATTATGTTCGTAGCGAGGTCGAACGAAATTGTTCAGAGCAAGGCGGAGGTGTAAATCCTCGCAGGCGTACTTGTAAAGTACGTCGAGGACGATTTCGCGCCGACAACGCAGCTATGGACAATTTCACTCGACCGCAGCAGAATCAGAATTTTGCAATCGGCTCATTAAGTACAGAGTTACTCCAGACTTTCCCCCAATATCTTTTTCAGAAAAGACTAAAGAACCGCTTCAGAATGTCGATAAACAGAATAGAGTAGCTTACCCGCATATTTCACCATTGCGGGCGGAAATCGGGGTTTCGTCGTAAGAAATCCGGTTACAGATTATTTGAATAGGCGGTTACATAATGGATATCAGTGCGGCTGCACAAGCTTCTTCAGCGACAACCACGGCAGCGCTGGCCATGCAGATGCAGGCACAGCAGGCACAGCTCGCCCTTCTTATGAAGACTATGGACGAAATGCAGGAAATGCAGACCCGGATGCTTCAGAGCCTCGGACGCGCTATAAACGTGGATATGACTGTCTGATCGTGCAGGATAAGTGATTACGCCCTCCACCCCCCACACACACCACAGGGCATACGGTTCCATACCATACTCTGTTGATTTCCTCGCATCTTTATACAACTCTAACCCGTTACAAACATGTTAGCGTTTCACAAAAACCTTAGGCCATTAAGTGCCTAATTTACTACATCTGAATCCCTCATAGCAGGGTATCCACATCACTCAAGCTGGCACTATATGTTGTGTGTCCGTCGAGGAAAGAATGACGAGATATTGTGGCTGCTGTAGTCAAATAGGTACCCCACTCCCGCATATTTCACAAACGCATGTTCAAAAACCGGGAGAACACCTGTAATACAAGGCGCGGTAAGGGTTCGGTGAGGGAGCACACTGTAAGTATGTGACCGATCCTGAATCGCCGCCGCAACGGTCGAAGAATAGGCGTTATCGCGATTTTCCGGATTTCTTTGTGAGAAATCCGGGTTAAACAGGTTCTGAACTTGTGCATTTTTGAAACATATACAGAATTTCAATGGAAACGATCCGGAATTAACGGACACATTCCGGTCATGTCCCCGAAATTCTTACGAGCCAATTGCAAAATTCTGATTCGGCTGCGGTTGGCTGCAATTGTCAACAGCTGCATTGTCGGCACAAAATCTTCCTCGACGTACTCTACAAGTACGCCTGCGGGGATTTT
>JAJRTR010000111.1 GCA_024278215.1 bacterium | reverse complement strand
TGATTCTGCTGTGGTCGGTTGCTATTGTCCATAGCTGCGTTGTCGGCGCGAAAACGGACCTGGCCGGCTCACAAAATCAGTCGGTGGGCATCGACTCCCAGGACCGTATGATCTCGACAAAGCGGCGTGCCGTAATTTCCGGTGTAAAGCTTTCGAATATACGGATCGAATTCATACCGTGCAGGTCGGCGAGTTCGGGCGCGGCGCAATATGCTGACATCGCACGGGTCAGAGCGCCGGGGTTGCCCGCTGCGAACCGGAAACCGTTCACGCAGTGGTCGACAAGGTGATGGGAAGCGCCGACCGAGTCGGAAGCGATAACGCCGAGCCCCATCGAAACGCACTCGTTAACGACGACCCCCCAGCCGTCGAACCTGCTTGGGAGCACGAGAACATCGGCGGCGTTTATTGCGTAGAAAATATCTTCGGCGGGCACAGGCCCCCTGAAAAGAACACGGTCATCGACGCCAAGCCGCCGCGCGAGCGCGCTGTATGCTCCGTTCGAATCGTCGTTGCCGACAAGCAAAAGTTTCCATTCCTTCGCGTTCTTTGCGGCAGCGGCGAAAGCGTACAGAAGCATATCGACGGCTTTTCGTCGGCAAAGTTTCCCTATGAAGATAAAGGCGCGCCCTTTTCCTGCGAAATCGCTGCACTGCTCGTCGGGTTCGACGCGCCTGTTGCCGCCGTTGCAGGAGTATGGCAGGAAAGCCATGCGTTGTGGCTTCACTCCCCAGCGCCGGAAATCATCGAGCGCCTTTGTGCCGATACCGAGCGCGCCGAGCGCATAGCGGTTTATCAGACCGCCGTACCATCTCTTTCGAGGCAGTGACAGCCACCAGCGCAGCCCCGGATGCGACGGTTCGGACCAGTGTACCCATGGCACGCTGTTCAGCGAAAGTTTCACAGCCAGCCGCCGCAGGAAACGGTCGCCGCAACCGGGAACAATGTGCACTCGCTCCCTCCAGTCGGGCACAGCGCCGAGAGCCGCGGCGAGTTGCTTATCGACAAACTGTTCGCCGTCCGGCAACTCCCGTATGTCATCCCAGCCCAGGGCTTTTCGCTCTTCTCCCATTTTCTCATAGTAGCACACAAGAATATCGACACCCGTTTTACGAACCGCACCGACGAAGTGGCGCATATAGCGTGAAGGAATCGTTGTCCAGAGTAATACTTTCATAGTTGTCCAGTCGTCATGCCGGTTGCTTTTCGGCCTTCATCTTCTGCAATCTGCGGCGACGTATTTCTTTTCTATCGCTTACGGTCAGATAAGACGCGCTTGTTACGGTTGCAGTGGTAATAAAAAAGAAAATGAGTGAATTCTGCGGAATGTTGGAACTGAACTGGATGACGATGAGCCAGTACAGGCCAAGCAATGACCAGCTAATGAGCCAGGGATTGGATTTTATGAAAAAAGGACGCAGGAGCAGAAATGTGCCGAGAATAAAAAGGGACAGCCCGATGATGCCGTGTTCCAGCCATACTTCGAGAAACCAGTTGTGGGGCCATTCGCCGAGTCCGAGCTCGAAGTAGCCGCCGAGCCCGTAGCCCGATATGGGGCGCCGCTGGATGTAGTGCCAGGACCTCTCCCAGACCTCGGGTCTGCCCGCCATATTTTCGCCGCCGAGTATGTTTTTCGCCGACACACGCGCCTGCTTCTCATTCTTTGTGGACCATGCCACCCAGCCGATCGCCGACCCCAGCACCACAACCGTGACGATTACCGCAAAAGATTTTTTCATAAATCCCCTGGCGATATCTTTCCTGAACACTGTCATAATGCCTGTCAGCAAGACGAGAATGAACACCGTTATCATCGCCTGCCTGGTAAAAGAGAACCACAGCACGGGAGCGGCAAGGCCCGCTGCAAACAGTGTCGGTAAAAAGATACGCCATTTATTATCGGTTGTCATGAAAACGTAAAAAATAAGCACGAGCAGAAGTCCCGACTGTCTCGCGTTGCCGATTGTTCCGAATGTTTCAACCGATCTCAAACCGAAGCGTTCGTTACCCGACGAATGTGCGATCTGGTAAATCGGAACATTGATCAGCGGAAAAACACAACAGTACAGAAGTAGGGCGGGAATGAGCAGGTCTTTGAGTTCGACCCTGCTTCTCGATACCATTATCCCGGCCGCTGTGTAATATGTACAATAGATAACAAACA
This sequence comes from bacterium, assembly GCA_024278215.1. Lineage (GTDB taxonomy): Bacteria > UBP15 > UBA6099 > UBA6099 > JAJRTR01 > JAJRTR01. Next base: position 121,318 of record JAJRTR010000111.1, on the reverse strand, counting down.
ATTGCATAAAGAAAATGTTCCTGTCTGTCATCTTGCCAAGCAGCGGGCCGTGAATAATCAGAACATAGAGGAATGCCATGCCGGCAAGAAATATCGGAACGGCAGGTTGATTAAAGTATGATTCCGGATTCCTTTTATATCTCAATATTACGAAAATAATTACAATTGTGAGCAGGATAAAAATGAAAGCGATGCGAAGCCCGAGCGCACCTTTGAAAAGATGGAAGAAGGGTTCGCCGAAAAGTACCAGGGCGGCAATTGCCGACGGCGGATTGATTTGTTTCGTCGCGAGCAGAAGCCCCAAGCCGATAAAAGTCACAAGTGCGGCCACTAAATTCGGCAGAAGATTAAGTGCCATAACCAGACTCATAATCACGATGGTGATCGTAACAAACGGATTGTAATTATTATTGTTTGCCTGTTGTTCAGTCATCGAGCAGCCTGTCCATAATCCGGGCAAGGTCCTTCGCCTGCCGCCTGCGGGAGAATTTCAGGATGGCCTCCCTGTTTCCAGGACATCTCACAGTGCCGGTCTCTTTCCATTCATTATACCACCCGCGCAGCAGGGGTGCGATCTCGGCGGGTGTCGAGCAACTGAAGCCCGCGCCGGTTTGCTCGAGCATACGGTCGACACAATCGCCGTCGCGCGGCACTGCCAGTATCGGTCTTCGGGCGGCGAAGTATTCAAATATCTTGCTCGTGATGATTCCGGTTCGACCGGCATAAGCGGCTTGCAGCAGCACGGCGGCATGTCTCTGGGCGGCGCGGCATTCTCTCCACGGCACAGCATCGTGAATCCGCACGAGACGCTCGTATTGATGCCCGGCGAACATCTCTTTCAGGCGAGACTCGTTTCCGCGGCCAAAAAAATCAATCGCGATGTCTCCGGGGTTAATGACGCCTTCGCGGTCGAGTTCGCCGACAGCATCCAGCAGCGGGTTGAAGCCCGTGTGGCCGGGCGCGACATGGCCCGTGTAGACAATCCTGAAACGATCTAGCGGCGGCGGTTCTTCTCCGGCGAGATCGTCGGGATCAAAACCGTTCGGAATGATATGCGCGTCGACGCCGTGTCTCTTTTTCAGGATGCCACCCAGTTCTTCAGAGACAGTGACGACGGCGTCCGCGTCGCGAAGGAGAGCGTCTTCATATTTGATATGCAGAGGTATCACGGCATTGTCGACAAAGCGGGTCGAGGGCCTCTGGCCGATGATGTCGCGGCAGTCCGCGACCCAGGGCAGCCGCCACCTGCGCGCCGCCCACGAGGCGAGTCCATGCGTGAAGGAGAGCGGAAATGTCGCCCAGATCACATCAATTCTGTGTTCGGCGAACACATGATCGAGCGTCGCGCGCCCATTTTTCATAAATGAAACCGGGCCTGCGTGCGGTCGGAAATAACGCAGGAAGATGTCGTACATAAAAGGCGCGGACCAGCGGCGGTGCGTGGCTGTCCGCACGGGTAAAGAAAGCACTTCGGCGGGAATATTCTCGACGAAGTCCGGGTCGATGCCGTAGCATTTTTCCTCGACGCCCCTATCCTGGTGCACAACGATGGGGCACCACCCGAACTCGGGAAGGAACTTCGCTAGGCAGGCCGTGCGCTTGCTCGCAGGCGCCGCCAGCGGCGGGTATCCCGATGTTATCATCAGCACATTCTTTTTCGAGTTGTTGTAGATGGAATCCGCCATTGGTTTCAATAAAAAACACTCGAGTCGTTTTATGGTGAACGCAGAACATTCAGTCCGTGTGTTGCGGGTCGGAACCCCGGAACGAAACGATCAGATTCATCGCTTCGCACCTGCATGGGGTTGTCATTTTCGCCGGATAATCCTGTAAACTTGTTTTATCTTGTCGATAGTTGTCTTGTCCGTGCGGAAATCGTAATGGCTGCGGGGCTTCTCTTTCATAATATCCTCGAACTCGAGGCGCGACAGCCCGAGCTTTTTCAGCACATACTCGATGTCGCTCTCGAGCGCTTCCCTGGACTCGTAGATCGGTTTTTCCATTTCTTTCAAAGCAGCTTCGCGGTCGATCTGGCCGGACATTATCAACGACGACAGATGCGCTTTGCGTTTGTCGACATTGAACTTCACCGGCAGGATGTAGGCCTGGTAGAAACGTGTGAAGATCGACTCGAAATGTTTCCCGCCGTAATCCTGCCAGCCGAGTTCTTTCATTATCGTTTCTTTCGCCTCGCTTTTGACATAGGGAACATGGTTGAGCGGTTTCACCGTCTGTATCTTTTTCACGTGTTGATAGTAAAGCTTATGGTACAGGCCGAGCGTGGGGAAACTTCTTATTTTTTTCGAACCGTACTTTTTCTGGATGTCCTTTATATTGACCAGGTCGCTCTTGCTGTGCACCCAGCCGTTGGCCATAATGCCTTCCGTGACGATGTTGCTGCCGGAGATGATGTAGTTGACTTTGTTCCTGATGGCAGTGCGGTAGAGGACTGCGATTATCGCATGGTCCGTCAGCATCTCGATGTCTACAACCGATGCTTTCAGGAACGACACCTGTAGTTCCTTGAACTCCTCCCAGTCGATGACATAGGTAAAAAGCTGGAGGCCGAGGTTTCTGGCGATGTTCTCGATGTTGTTGATGGAAATCTGAGTATTCCAGCCGTTGTCGAGGTGAATAATGATAGGCCGCAGGCCAAGCCGGGCAGTGTGCCATGCGGCGAATGTGCTGTCCACCCCGCCGCTGAGTCCCATCACACAGTCGTATTCCCTGTTCCTGCCGTCTTCCTTTATCCGCGCGGCAATTCCCCGGATACGCCTTTCGCCGTCTTCGCCCGTGAAAAGAAAATTGTCGGCCAGAAATTCGTAATACTTGCAGTAGTTGCATACCCCGTCTTCGTCGAATGTGATGTCGCGCGCGGTCGTGTCCATTATGCACCTTGTGCATATCCGATACGACTTTTCCTGTTCCCGGGCCTGCCTGAGAGCTTGTACGTCCAGCATCTTCCGGCCTTTCGTCTACTTGTTTGCGGGCTGCATCCGTCTCGAACCGCCCGTGTCCGCCCGCGTAATATACCAGCAGATATTATAAGCGGTATTTAACCCAAAATCACTTGCGGCGGTAAAAATCACAAACCCGCCCCGATCAGTTTTTCATAAGGCGGATAATTTATCAGAACCGCCCGGTGCTTTCCGTAGAAAACAAACATGCTGCCCGCCGCCACCGCCGAAGCGCCGCCCTCCCTGATCGCCACTACAAGATGTTCGATCGTTCCCGCACCGCCGCAGGCGATCACGGGGATGTCGACCGCGCTTGTGATTCTCTTCAGCAACTCGATGTCGTATCCCCGCATCGTTCCGTCTCTGTCGACGGAATTCACCAGCAGTTCGCCCGCGCCCATCTTCTGCATCTCGACCGCGTATTCCACCGGGTCCTTCGGGATGGCTTTCCGGGTTGCGTGGACATAGACTTTGCGTTTTTTCAGGAAAGTCTCCTTTACGTCCATCGCCACCACGATGCTCTGTGAACCGAATTCGTCTGCCGCCTCTCTCACAAAAGAAGGTTCATTTATCGCAGTTGTGTTTATAGAAACTTTTTCCGCGCCGAGCCCGAATATCTTTCTTATGTCCACTATCGAGTCGATACCGCCGCCGTAGCAGAACGGCATGAAACATTCGCTTGCGATGTCGTCTATCAGGTCGAGTCCGGGTTTTTTGTTCCGCGCAGACGCTTCGATGTCCAGGAAGATGAGTTCGTCCACTTCTTTTTCATTGAAAACCCTGATCGCGTTTATCGGATCGCCAACATAAGTCGGGTTCTTGAATTTAATTGTCTTCACCAGCCCCCGGTTCTTGAGGAGCAGGCAGGGGATGACTCTTGATCTGAGCATATTTCAGAATCGCTCCAAGAAGTTTTTGAAAACGGAAAGTCCGAAACGGTGGCTCTTTTCCGGATGGAACTGAGTGCCCATGATGTTCTCGTGCTGTACGGCGGAAGTGAAGTAGTAGCCGTGGTGCGTTTCGGCGAGAATGTCGCGCGGTTCGTCGCAGACAATGTGATAAGAATGTACGAAATAGAACCTTGGGTTATCGTCGATGCCTTCGAGAAGGTTGCTTTCTTTTTTTATCTCGATGCGGTTCCAGCCCATGTGAGGAATCTTCAGTCGATTGTCGTTGTGAGGAAAGTTGAATTTCCTCACATCGGCCTCGAGCCAGCCGAGTCCCGCGCGTGTACCTTCTTCGCTGCCTCTGGCGAGAATCTGCATCCCGAGACATATCCCGAGCAAAGGAATTCTGTCTTCGATCACTCTTTTTTCCATGGCCGGGATAATGCCCGCCCTGTCGAGCGATTTCATCGCCTTGTCGAAAGCGCCCACTCCCGGAAGTATCAGCTTGTCTGCTTTCTCAATATCCGATACCTGTGAGGTCGCGACCGCCCCGGCACCCACTTTTTTGAGCATGTTCAGGATCGAGCCTGTGTTGCACATGCCGTAATCAATAACTGCTATCATAGTATTTCAACTCTCCTGCGGACCCGGAGCAGACACCGGGAACGATGATACGCGTCGGATGTGTCTTCACTTCCCATTTATACCGTTATTCCCATTTATCTTCAATCTGCGCAGGGCGCCGGTGTTCTTCACTGCAACATAAACATAGGGAAGCGACAGTATGGCAGCGACAGTGAACAGAGTGTAGCCCGAAAGATTGAATATATATTTGCAAAGAGCAGTCGCGGCGAGTATCGGGATCACAAGCATCAGGTCTTTTAAACTATGAATGATTATTCTGGAGATCGACACGCCGGTTATGCGTAAAAGGTAAAAGGTGACGCCCATGTAAACTGATAGATTGGCGATACCGAAACCCATAATCGTCAATTTAGCGTCACTGAAGTGAGTTACCCCGTAATAGAGCACTCCGGCCCTGACACTCAGCAGTATAACACTGAATACCAGGTCTTCCACCTGTTTTTCCAGGACATAAAAGATATTTGCAAGAGGCACATAGATGAAGTTGATGAGCAACCATGGCGCAAGCATTCTCGCGTAGATGCCGGACTCGACCCATTCGGGACCGAGTGCCACGGCGAAGAGTGAAGGGCCGATGAGTACGATCATGCAGAAGGGCAGAAGACCGATTGTAGACAGGAGTTTGAATATTTTTTCGAGCAGCGGCGCGATGTCTTCACCTGCGGCATGAGTGGCGGCGAGTTTCCGGAAAACCACCTGCGACACGGCGGCGCCCACAAGGTTGGCCGGTAGTTGCAACACACCCAGGCAGAATGAATACAAGCCCGTTTCATGCGCTCCGTAAAAGTAGGCGAGAAAAAGTACTCCTATTTGCAGGGAAGTCGAATTTAGAAGCGTAGTCCATGTATCTATGAGAGGAAATCTTTTATATCTCCTTGCCCAGAACCACACTTTTTTCGGGTGGTAATTCCTGATAATGAATCCCAGGTCTCTGCGGCACAAACCGGCGAACAAAAGGGCTGGAGAAGCCAGAGTGCTCGTGAGCTTGAAAATGATCATCGCGCCGCCGGACGTATAGCCCACCGCGCCGCCTCCGATCAGGCTTCCAGCTTTTACTACCGATGTGACGACCCTCATCGCGCCTAGCCTCGAGAATGTATTCTTGCGTGTGTTCCAGTACCTGAGCGGTTGCAGGATACCGGCGAGAAATATCGCCGCCGGAAACAACCATTTGAATCTGATAAGATACTCGCCGTCTCTGAATCGCGACAGGATATAGTCGCCGCCTATCAGGGTCGCAAGTGCGCTGATTGCCGTTACCAGCAAGACATTGAAGATGCACAAAACAAAAATATTCGCCGCATCTTCATCTTCGTTGGGAAGCACGATTGTAGCCTCATATCTGAGCGTGGCGAGCAGTTGTATCGGCGCTATGATCGAGGCGAAAAGCGCCGCATAGCCCGCCGCTTCCGGAAGATACAGTCTGGAAATAATCGGTATCGAAACAATGCCGAGCCCCTGCGATATTATCGCCGCGCCGCCAAGGGCCATCACGCTTTTAGCGAAGCTTGCCGGCGATTTACGCACTTTTAGAGCGATATGTTTATTCTGCGGTGACGCGCCCGCGCAGCCGCTGTTCGAGGATGTATTACCCGGTTGGTTCACTATTAAGTAATTTCCAGTTGTTCTGTTGCTATAGCTGCCCGGCGCTTCAGGCTGTGTCCTTCTTCGTCATCCGGCGGGACATCTCCTGTCCCGAACTCCGTGGTCACAATAAATTGCGGGTAAATTCTACATTATTAGTTTTCACCTGTCTGTGACACCAGTCACAAAGCTTAACAATTATTTATTATTTTTTGTTCCATTATTATTAATTTAATAGTTTTCCTTCATCATTTACGATTTCGGACTTATAGAGATATAGTGGTTGCCTGCTTTATTTACAGGCATTGAGGACAGTATAGCACTTCATTATCCAGAGCTGAACGATTCTGTATAATGCGTTTTTTCATTAGCATGTTAATTGATATATTATAATTAACAATTACGAATAAACAGGTGTGATATATTATGATTATTCAGTTGATAAAAAGCTACAAATACTACGAATCAGCCGGTAGTCTTTTGAAATCGCCATACGATTTTTCGCCGACCGACATGTCCTCCGGAAGTGGTTCGTCTTCACTCAAGTCCAGGCATCTGAGAACGCCCGGTCTGGTCTCTTCGTAGCGGAAGCCGCTTTCAGGGCATATCATAATAGACGAATCATCGGAGTTTATCAACCTGTGGCCATGCCTGCTCATCCACCCGTCCTGGGCGGCCGGGTTGCCCATGACAAGCGCGTAATCGGGAACATCCGAAGTGACGACAGCGCCCGCGGCGACAAATGCGTAACGGCCGATCTCCACCCCGCATACAATTGTCGAGTTCGCGCCGATTGTCGCGCCGCGCCGGATGACGGTTTTTTCGAACAGGCTGTGTCTTTTTATCTGCGATCTCGGGTTGGTGACATTCGTCAACACACAGGACGGACCCAGGAATACGTCGTCTTCTATAACCGTGCCGGTGTATATGGAAACGTTATTCTGCACTTTCACGTTGTTGCCGACGACGACTCCGCCGCCGACATTGCAGTTCTGTCCGAATACGCAATTTTCGCCGATTTTCGCGGCCTTCATGATATGTGAGAAATGCCACACTTTCGTTCCCGCGCCTATTTCGCAGCCGGCGTCGACGACCGCTGTCTCATGGGCGAAGTAATCGTCGGATGTTTTATTGTCCGTAATGCCGGAAGCCGTTTTCGATATGCCGGTTTTGCAGCTTAACCGCTCGAAATCCAGTTTGTTCTGGCATTCATTCAGAATTTTCAGCACGCGAAGTCCCTCGTCGCCGTTTGTCCGGGGTGTCGAGCGCGTGGCGATGCACTTCAGGAAGTGAGCGCACTCCTGCTTGAGAGGTTCGCGCAGTTCGAGCGGCACTACTTCCGCTTCAGCTTTTACCGCGGTGGGTATGTGGTTTTTCCATTCGATGCGATGAGGATACAGGACGAGTTTTTCCTGAATGGTGTCGTCGAAAACAGCCATTTTCTCCGAGCCGATGACAACGAGACGCTGCTCCTTGAACGGGTGCAGCCAGCTCACATGTATATGGGCACGCACCCCGCTGGGGAACACGAACTGGCTCATGGTGACATCGGGAATATTTTCGCTCAGGTAGCTGCCGCCCTCGCACGAGACGGCGCAGGGCTCTTCGCCCAGGAGCGCGAGGATGACGGAGATGTCGTGTGGCGCGAAACTCCAGAGGATATTCTCCTCAGTACGAATCTTGCCCATGCTTAGCCTGTTTGAGTAGATATAGCGGAGTTTGCCGAGCTCGCCGTTGCGGATAATCTCATCGAGCTTGATGATGGCCGGATGGTATCTCAGGATATGGCCAACCATGAGGATACGCCTGTAGCGCGCGGCGAAGCCGACAAGTTTTTCACCTTCCGCGACACTGAGCGCGAGTGGTTTTTCGACATATACGTCTTTGCCCGCCTCCATCGCGGCTTTCGCCATGCGGAAGTGAGTCGCCGCCGGCGTCGCGATCACAACAGCTTTCACACGATCGTCGTTCAGCACATCGCCATAGTCGCTTACGAAATCAGACTCGGGATATTTCTCCTTCAACACAGCCTGCCGGGCGGTGTCCTTGTCGCATACGCACAGCAGGACGCTCAGTTCACTGAAATTCCTGACCAGGTTTTTACCCCAGTAGCCCATTCCGACAACAGCGATATTCTTCTCGAATCTTTCATCCATGTCGTTTTCAAACATCTGAATTCCCTTTTATGCTTCTTCAACGCTACCATTAAATACTATACCCCGAAATGCGGGCAAAATAAACAAACCGCCCGTGAAGGCGGTTTGTTTTTTGATAGCCCCTAGGGGAATCGAACCCCTGTTTACGGACTGAGAATCCGTTGTCCTGGGCCACTAGACGAAGGGGCCTCATATACTGCGGCGAGAGGACTCGAACCTCTAGTCTCCTGATCCAGAGTCAGGCGCCTTACCAATTTGGCTACGCCGCATTCCACGCGCTTTCCGGATTGTCTCATTCACAAACAATACCAGAAGGCCTTTTGTACGGGAAATTATTATAGCTACACTGTCGCAACATGTCAACTTAAAACGCTCCCGGTTGTACGGGAGCGTTCCGGGGCGTTTCTATAATTTGCGCGATGCAAAATCATTCCGTGCCGGCTTCGAGTTTACCGGCATCGACCCGGCCGAGCATGTCGCGGTAGACGGGCCTGAAACTGTCTTTCGGGCCGGGGCCGACCATTGTGGGTTTGCCGCTGCTCTGGTCTTCATCATAGTAGGGCCTGAAGCCGAGCCCTGAGACGGCCAGCTTGCTGCGGCCCATGAGTTTGTTGAGGTTATAGACGGCTTCGTCGCGTGTCCAGGTTGCCATCTCGAAGTCGTTGCTCATTATAAGCGCTTCCTTCGGGCAGGCCTCGACACAGAATCCGCACATGATGCAGCGCATGAGGTCGATCTCGAAGCTTTTGGGGCGTTTTTCGATCATCGGGTCTTCGTGCTCTTCGGCGACTATGGTAATGCAGTCCGCCGGGCACACGGTCTGGCACATGTAACAGGCGACACATTTGGGGTCACCGTTTTCCCGGCGTGTGAGTATGTGTATCCCTCGGAAACGGTCCGAGTATTCGCGGCGCTGCTCGGGGTACTGGATCGTGGCGATATCGCGCCTGAGCAAGTGCTTGAGCGTTACCGACAGCCCGTTAAGTATTTCGATCAGGTATCCTTTTGATTTCGGATTAACGATTTTCTTCATCTGCCTGCCATCCTTTTACGGCTATTGAGGTGCGGAACAGTGACTCAACCACGCTCCGCACATTTTTCATCTTCAAACCGGCGCACGCAAACGGGTTTGTGTGCGCCTCATTTTCGTTATTCGCTCTTGCCCTGTTCTTCGAGCGCTTTTTTGACTGCCTCTTCGATAGCCTTTTGTTTTTCGGCTTCAAACTCTTCTTCCGCTTCTTCGACAGCCGCCTCGACAGCTTCTTCCTTTTCCATCTCGGCTTCCATCTTGGCGTTCTGCACCGCCTGCTGTATCGCCTGTTGTTTCGCGGCCTCAGCCTGCTTCTGTGCTTCTTCGATCTTCTGTTTAGCGGCGGCCTCGGCGTCGGCGAGAGCCTGTTTCGCGGCTTCTTCTTTTGCGATACTGTCGGCTTTGGCGGCAAGGACTTCGTCCAGCGCGCCCGTCACGGACACGGTGGAACCGAATGTTATATTCTCTTCGAGTTCCATCATGACATCTTTGAGAACCTGCCAGCCTTCGCGGGTTTCGCCCGGGCCGTTGACGGCTTTATCGAATCGCTGCTTGATGCCGGCGAAGTTTGTGAATGTGCCGGAAGTCTCGAAGTACTCGGCGATGGGCAGCGCGAGGTCGGCTGCCTTCGCGGTTTTGGTTCTGCGGGGCGAGAAGACAATTGTGAAAGTGTTGTCGAAAATCGCCTGAGCGTCAGGCATCTTCTCGAGCAGGTCCTGGTTGAAGATCAGCAGGAGCGGTATCTCGCCCGCCTGCGCCGACTTGAGAATCGCGTCGCGACCGGCCACACCCATGTCGAGATCGAGCGCGCCGCGCGTGTTCGGGTTCTTGTCTTTGCGGCGGAGCACTTCGTCTTCTTTTTCTTCGACAAGTTCGTATTCGTCGTCGGCGCGGAACTCGAGGTTGCCGCTGCCGCAGTGGTTCTGTATGAGAGTTCTGAAAAGGAAAAGTTCTTCATTCGACATTTTCGCCGAAGCGAATCCGGCGATGGCTGCGCCGGCCTTGCGGATTTTTTTCAGCATCAGTTCCATCGCATCGTTCCAGGAGATGGGAATCTGCGCGCCACCGTCGAGGATCACAGGCTGGTCGAGCCGGTTCACGTTCTGGAGTTCGGCCCAGCTCATGCGGCCTTCGTTGCAGAGCCAGCTTTTATTAACATCCGGGTTGCGGCGGCCAACATAGCGCTGTATTTCATTCTTATAGGCGTCGATTCTTATATTGCACCCCGTCGAGCAGCCGGCGCATATCGAATCTGTCGAGTCCATGAGCCACGAACGGCATTTGAAGCGGAATTTCGCGCTGGTGAGCGCCCCGACGGGGCATACGTCGGGCAGGTTGCCCGAGTAATCGTCTTCGATAGGTTTATTGTCGTGAGTAGTGATCTGGCTGTGGTTGCCGCGGTACTCGACCTTGAGGGCGTGTGTGCCGCTGACTTCTTCGCAGAACCGTACACAACGTTTGCAGAGGATACATCTTTCGCGGTCCATCACAACATGTTCGCCAAGTCTTATGACTTTGCCGCGATGTATTTTCGCGTCGAGCTGCATGTTGCTGTCGTAGAGGCCGTACTCCATGAAATAATCCTGGAGTTTGCATTCGCCGGCCTGGTCGCATACGGGGCAGTCGATGGGGTGATCGAGCAGCAGGAATTCGAGCACCGCGCGGCGCGCCTCGATCACCTTGGGTGTCTTTGTGTGTACAATCATGTCGGGCATGACGGTGGTGCAGCAGGCGGTTGCCAGCTTGGGCATCTTCTCGACCTCGACAAAACACATGCGGCACGTGCCGCTCCAGCTCAGGTCCTGGTGGTAGCAGAAGTGTGGTATCTCGATGCCTATGGTGCGGGCGGCTTCCAGCACGGATGTGCCTTTGGGCGCTTCGAGTTCGATCCCGTCGATTGTTATTTTTACAAGGTCTTCACTCATACAAAAAATCTCCTTCCCGCGCTTAAGTAAAATTGTGCGGGCCGCGTGTCAGCGGTCGAGTTCTCCGGCGATTATGTTCCAGCTTCCGAGTATCGCGGCCATGTCGGCGACCATGTGTCCTTCAGCAATTTCGTCGTTTGCCTGGAAGATGGCGAAGCACGGCGGTCTCACCTTTATTCTGTAGGGATTCTTTGTGCCGTCGCTGACAATATAGAACCCGAGTTCGCCGTTGGCACCTTCCGTGAACGAATATATCTCGCCCTTGGGCGGTTTGATGCCGTGCATAATCAGTTTGAAATGATTTATGAGGCCCTCTATGTTGCTGTACACATCTTTCTTGGGTGGTTGCGCGACGCGTTTGTCGCTGGTCATCACGGGACCGCCGGGCAGTGTGCCGATGGCCTGCTGTATGATTCGCGCGCTCTGTCGGATCTCTTCCATGCGCACCATGTAGCGGGCGTATGTGTCGCCGTCGTCGCTTACGGGAATCTCGAATTCGTAGTGGTCATAGCCCCAGTAGGGCGCGGCTTTGCGGACATCGTACTCGACGCCGCTCGCGCGGAGGCACGGGCCGGTAAAGCCGTACTCGACGGCCTGCGCTGCTGTGACGGTCCCGATGTCGCGCGTGCGACCGATGAATATCGGGTTGGTCGTTATCAGTTTATTCACGTCGCCCATGAATTTTGGCAGTATCTTCAGCAGGTGGCGGACGCGCTCCTCGAAGTCGTGCGGCACATCCTTTGCAAAACCGCCGATGCGGGCATAACTGACTGTCATCCGGCCACCGCAACACGCCTCCAGCAGTTCGTACACTTCCTCGCGCACACGGAACAGGTACCAGTAGTTTGTGAGCGCGCCGACGTCGACCAGGTTCGCCGCGATGCACACCTGATGGTCGATTATGCGGCTGAGCTCCGAGAGGATGACCCTGATAGCCTGCGCCCTTTTCGGCACTTTTACGCCGAGGAAAGTTTCCACAGCGTGCGCGTATCCGGCATTGTTCATGAAAGCGGAGCAGTAGTTCAGGCGGTCCGTGTATGGGATCACCTGGTGATAGGTGTGCGTTTCCGACATCTTCTCGAAGCACCTGTGAAGGTATCCGATTTCGGTCCTGCACCGCTTGATCGTTTCGCCCTCGATCTCGCATTGCAGCCTGAGCGTACCGTGTGTGATGGGGTGGGAGGGGCCGATATTGACGACTGTCCTGTCATTTAGCGGGTCGTCCGGGTCCTCGAGCATCGGCGGATTTTCTTTATCATAATCTGTTGTGAAAAGGTCCAATTTGGACTGAGTGCATTCGAAGCGTTGCCCGGGATCGAAGTCCTTGCGCAGTGCATGTCCCTCGAACTGCGGATGGCAGAGTATGCGCTGCATATTCGGGTGGCCTCTGAAGTTTATGCCGTAGAGGTCGAACACCTCGCGCTCGAACCAGTCGACACCCTTCCAGACGGAAGTGACGGAATCTATCTCCGGCGCGTCCTCATCGAGCGGCACGCGGAGGCGCACCCTGTGGTTATGGTTGATCGAGTAGAGATGGTAAACGACCTCGAAGCGCGGAGTGCGACCGAGATAATCGACGCCGCAGACATCGGTAGGCTGGTTGAAGTTCAGGTTCGAGCTCTTTGCGAGGAACCGGCAGACATCGACGATTCTGTCCTTTTTCAGCATCACAGCCGGGATGCCGTCCGGGTTGTCTTCCTTTATACTTATGATCTCGTCCGGGAATTGCTGTTTGAGTTGTTGCGCCACAAAAGACTTCGGCGCAGCGTCGGCCACCGGCTCGATCATCTCCGCCGGCCACCGGCTCAGCGGTTTGTGAGTATATTCAGGCTTTTTCTGTTTTTCGCCGAAAGGAACGATCCGCGACTTGCGCGGAATGTTATGGTGAGCCATTTCCTGGACCATCGTAAGCGCGTAGAGCAGTCCGTCCGGCGTGGGCGGGCAGCCCGGCACGTAGACATCGACCGGGATAACCTCGTCGATGCCCTGCATGACGTGATACGCGCGGTAGAATCCACCCGAACAGGCGCATACTCCCATCGAGATGACCCATTTCGGTTCGGCCATCTGGTCGTAGATTCTCTTCAGGATCGGCCCCATCTTGTCGACGATAGTACCGGCAACGATCATAAGGTCGGCCTGGCGCGGCGAGAACCTGACGGCTTCGGCGCCGAACCGGGCGATGTCGTAATGCGCATCGACAACACCCATGAATTCGATAGCGCAACACGCGGTACCGAAGGGCATCGGCCACAGCGAAAATTTCCGGCACAGTCCGATCACTTCTTCCAGTTTTGTAGTCAATACACTTTTTTCGAGCAGTTCTTGTTCCGACATAGCGCTTTTCCTTTTATTATGTGCCCCGGCGACAAGTTCGAGGGCGGTAATATGGTGGATATGCCGCAGCACACGCCACAATACCCTCGCAGCGACCGGGACTACTGAACTTCAAACTGGTATATTATAAAGAGTACGGTAAATATAGGTCAACAGATTGCGCCAAATTTCACAAATCGTTTTTTTACGGCATTTCCCCAAATAGTGTTCGCAGTTGTCTTTTCAACCCGCTTAGCAGATCATTTGATGCCGGTGCATTCGGCTCGAATAAAATAAAAAGCCGGACGACCTTTGCAAAGACGCCCGGCTGAGGTTTTCCGATTCAAGCAATATTCTGCCGGCTTACCGCAGGTTATAGAAAATGTCTTTACCTTTATATGTGGCGGTGCCGCCGAGTTCTTCCTCGATGCGCAGGAGCTGGTTGTATTTCGCGATGCGGTCCGTGCGCGACGCCGAGCCGGTCTTTATCTGGCCCGCGTTCGTGCCGACGACGATGTCGGCGATCGTCGTGTCTTCCGTCTCGCCGCTGCGGTGCGAAACTACAGCGGTGTAACCGGCGAGTTTCGACATCTCGATAGCGTCGAGCGTTTCCGTCAGCGTGCCGATCTGGTTGACTTTGATCAGAACCGAATTGGCGACACTTTTTTTGATGCCTTTGGCGATAATCTTCGTGTTTGTCACGAATATGTCGTCGCCGACGATCTGTATCCTGTCGCCGAGTTCGAGTGTCATCAGTTCCCAGCCTTTCCAGTCGTTTTCGGCGAGACCGTCCTCAATGGAGATTATGGGATACTTGTCGAGCCACTTCGCATAGAACTGGACGAGCTGCTCGGCGTTTTTTTCAGGTTTCTTTTCAGCGGCGAGCACATATTTTTTCTTCGATTTTTTATAGAACTCGCTTGCTGCGGCATCGAATGCGAGCGCGATGTCGTCGCCGGGTGTGTAGCCTGCCTTTTCGATAGCGTCCATCAGCACCTGGAGCGCTTCTTCGTTGGACTTGAGGTTCGGAGCGAAACCGCCCTCGTCGCCGACGCTCGTCGCAAGGCCCTTCGCGTGCAGCACTTTTTTCAGAGAGTGGAATGTCTCGACGCCCATGCGCAGCCCTTCGTGGAACGATTTCGCGCCGACGGGCATGATCAGGAACTCCTGGATGTCGACATTGTTGTCCGCATGTTCGCCGCCGTTGAGCACGTTCATCATGGGAACGGGCAGCACCTTGGCGTTGACGCCGCCTATGTACTTGTAGAGAGGCAGGTCGAGAGCGGCGGCAGCGGCCTTCGCCGTGGCGAGCGACACGCCGAGAATCGCGTTCGCGCCCAGTTTCTTCTTATTCGCCGTTCCATCCAGCGCGATGAGCGCGGCGTCTATTGCCGGCTGGTCGCAGGCGTCCATCCCGAGTATCTCGTTGACTATCACTTCATTAACATTCTTTACAGCTTTTTTGACACCTTTGCCGAGAAATCGTTTTTTGTCGCCGTCGCGCAGCTCGACCGCTTCGCGCGAGCCTGTCGACGCGCCCGAAGGGACCGCCGCCCGGCCCACGACGCCGCACGAGAGCATAACATCCACTTCCACCGTAGGGTTGCCGCGCGAGTCCAGTATCTCTCTTCCGCGTATGTCTATTATCTCCGTCATTTCACACCTCGTCTATTAAGTTTTTGGAAACGGAACACCCGATTATTCTACCACCCGGCGCACCGCGGCGTCAATTTCAGGCGCATCCGTAAAATTTGCGGAGACAATTATAAATAGGTAGAAATCGGCGGCATGTTTTTGATATAATCATTCAAATGAATAATCGCACATTCCGGAACGGCGAAGAAGCAGGCGGATGACTGAGAAAGAAATCATCGAAATTCTGAGCAGCAGGTGGCTGCTGGGGCCGATAGCGCTGGCGGCGTGGTTGATCCTGTTCACCATCGTGAAAAAGTATGTATACGGAAGGATCATGCTGCTGGCGGAAAAAACAGAAAACGAGTTCGACGACCTACTGCTCGACGCGCTCAACTTTCCGCTCAATCTGATGATGATTTTCACCGGGCTTCTGCTGATGAGCAGGATCATGCCACTGGACAGGGCGATGGACATCTATGTGACCAACACGATGAAAGTCGTGCTGATTCTCGCCGGAATATTTTTCCTCGACAGGTCGCTGAGGGGACTGCTCATACTGCGCGGAAAGACATCCGAAGACGCGCAGGCGACGGAAGGAATCATCCGCGGTATATTAAGAGTTTTCATAATCGTAATCGGCGGCCTGATAATACTGGAGGCGCTCGGCGTGTCGATCACACCTCTGATCGCCTCGCTCGGGGTTGGCTCGCTTGCAGTGGCTCTTGCGCTCAAAGATACACTCGCCAATCTGTTCGCCGGCATATTCATGGTGTTCGACAAACCTGTCAGTGTGGGACAATACATAAGGCTCGAAAGCGGCGAGCGCGGCTACATCGAAGACATCGGCCTCAGGTCCACACGCATCAGGTCGCGCCGCGACGAAACTATCGTCATCCCCAACGACAGGATCGTCAACAGCGTCATCAAGAACTACAGCCAGCCCGACCCCGAGTTCTCTCACAGAATACAGGTGAGTGTGGGTTATGACAACGACCTGGAGCACGTCGAGCGGGTGACGCTGGAAGTTGCCGAAGAGATACAGAACAACTGGAAAGGCGCGATCAGCGGCTATAAACCATACATGAGATACCATACTTTCGGAGAGAGCGGCATCTCTTTTTATGTCAATTTCCGCGTGAAGGGCTACGACACGCGGCGCGGCACTCTGCACGAGTTCATGAAGAGACTCCACGCCCGCTATAAAAAGGAAGGGATAACAATTCCGTTCCCGCAGCGTACTATGCACCTCGCGCCCGACGAAAAAGAAATGCTTGGGAAAATATTGAGCAGACTCCCCGGCAGAGATGGTGAAAATACTTCCGCGGACGAAACGGGCTGAAGATTATGGGTGATATAAAAAGCATATTCGATTACGAAATATTTAACATCAGCCTTGATGCGCTCCTTTATTCTTTCCTGTGCATACTGGGCGGTTTTCTGCTCAAATGGTTTGCGGGAGTCGCGATTGCAAAATTGCAGGTCGCCGCGAAAAAGACGAAAACCGGCCTAGACGACATAGTGCTTCTGTCGCTGGCAAAGCCCATCGGCTGGGCATGTGTGCTGGGCGGCATCTATCTCGCGATATCTTTTCTGCCGGTGCCCGTAGAACCGTTGGATGTCCGCAAGTTCATAAATGCGTTACTGAAAAGTGCATCCATAGCGCTGACAATCTGGTTCCTGGTACTGCTCGTCGACGACCTGATGGCGGAATGGGCGAAGAAGGCTGCGGAGACAGAGACTCGCCTTGACGATCAGCTTATCCCGATAGTGCGCGGCAGCACGAAAACATTCCTTATAATCATCGGCGCGCTGCTGTTCCTCCAGAACATGGGCTACTCCGTTTCGAGCCTGCTGGCCGGCCTCGGTCTCGGCGGCATGGCCGTCGCGCTTGCCTCGAAAGATGTTATCGCAAACCTGTTCGGGTCCATCGTAATCTTCGTGGACAAGCCGTTCCACGTCGGCGACTGGATCGAGATGGGCGGCGTCGAAGGTACTGTCGAGGAAGTGAATATGCGCGTGACTCGAATCCGCACTTTCGCCAACAGCCTGATAACCGTGCCGAATGCGACTTTCACCACCACCGCCATCAATAACTGGTCGCGCATGAGAAAGCGCCGGATAAAGATGACAATCGGCATCACCTACGACACACCGGCAGACAAAGTGGAAAAAGCCGTCGAAGCTGTCAGAACCATTATCAGGGAAGACGATAATATCCGGAATGACTTCTTCCTCGTTACGTTCAACGAGTTCGGCCCCAGCAGCCTGAATATATTCGTATATTGCTTTACAGCAACAACGGTATGGGCGGATTTTCTACAGGCCAAACAGAATTTCATGTTGAAAGTTATGAAGGAATTCGAGAGGCTCGGCGTCGAGTTCGCGTTCCCGACACAGACACTGCACATAGCCTCGATGCCCGGCGAAAAAGACGACGGCGACAACCCGGCAAGTTGAATATATCCTGTTTACGCCTCGAGTTGCTGGGAACGGAAAGCGGATATGTAGTCGGCGCAGAAGGCATCTTTTCCGCACATTGTCAGCGAGGCCCTGGCGGCTGACATGAGTTTTCTGTCGCTGGTATCAAGAATGGCGGAGTCGAGCCCGGCAGAAATCATAAGTGTGAGGAAAACCCTGTTCAGGACGGCGCGCACCGGCAGTCCGAACGATATGTTGCTGAGCCCGCAACACGAACGCAAACCCGCAAATTCCGATTTTAAACTGTGGATAATCTCCGTTGCAGCCATACCGTTTGTCGTGTCGACGCCTACGGGCAGTACGAGTGGGTCGACGTATATTTTCTCAGGCTGAACGCCGTCTGCTGTAAGTTTGTCGACGAGGTCGCGTCCGATACTGATTCTCGCGTCAGTGCCACCCGGCGCGTCGCCCGACTTCATACAGAGCGCGACCACAGCACAATTGTATTCCTTAAGAAGCGGCACGATCCCATCGTAAGATTTATCTTCGAGCGTGACGGAATTGATCATCAGCCAAGGCAGATTCACTTCGATCTCAAAGCCGCCCGGCACTTCCGCGCCGCGCGTTTCGAGCACAGCCTCGACCGCGGTTTTGATCACTTCCGGGTTGGGCGAATCCAGACACAGCGGTGTGTCGCACGCGCCCGCGACGACTTTCGCCAGCCAGCGCATACTCTCTTTTTCGAGCTTCGGGTTTATTCCCGCATTCACGTCTATCATCGCCGCGCCGCCGTCGAGCTGTTTATTTATCTCTTCTATAATGAAGTCCACATTTTTTTCTTTGATTGCGGTTGCGACACCCTTGCGGGTTGCGTTGAGTCGTTCACCTATTGTCAGAAACATAACATTTGCTCCTCAAATCATGATTCGTGTGCAATACTGCTTCCCAGCCCGGCCATTGTCGCGAAAGTCGGCGGAAATGCACAATAACGCCCTGCATGAGTCCGCCGCCGCCGCTGCTTATTATATGTCGCCGAATGTCAATCGCGGTTTATTGCACATGAATCAAATTATGTGTAATTCCTTTTTCACTCTCAGAAGTTCCGCGACGCTCCATGCCTGCGCGAAGCAGCCGCGCGGCGTGTGCGGGACGTCGCCGTCGAATATCTCGGACACGTGATTGAGCCCCGCTTCCTCGACGATATGTTTTTCCATTCCAGCGATCAGCGTTTTTGCCTTTTTCAGCGTCGCCGGGTTTTTCCCCCTGACATTCAGCAGCGCGGAGATATAAGGCCCCATCAGCCAGGCCCATACCGTGCCGTTATGATACGCGCCGTCGCGCGCCGTCACATCGCCGTCGTATGTGCCGCGATATAGTGAATGTTCGGGCGCGAGACTGCGCAGTCCACGCGGTGTGAGCAGCCGTTTCTCGACGACATCGAGCACACTAGCGCGCTTGCCCGCCGGCAGCATCGCGCGCGGCAGCGACAGCGCGAATATCTGGTTCGGGCGCACCGCGTCGTCAGGCCCGTTTTCGTTTATCACGTCGAAAAGACAGCCTGCCTCGCGGTTCCAGAACTGTTTCGAGAATTCACGACCGACCTTCCTCGCCAGTTTCCTGTAAGGTGCTCCGTCCGCGCCGACCCGGCCCGCAAGCCGCTCCATAACACGAAGCGCATTGTACCACAGGGCGTTGATCTCGACCGCCTTGCCGTGGCGCGGTGTGCATACCCAGTCGCCGACCTTGGCGTCCATCCACGTAAGTTGCGTTGTCGGGTCGCCCGCCCATATCAGGCCGTCGTCCGACATGTGGATATTGTTATGAGTACCTTCTCTGTAGCAACGTAATATGTTTTCGAGCGCGTCCCAGAGCGAATCCTTTATGAATTGAAAATCCTTTGTTGCGCGTGTATACGAGTCGACCGCCATCACATACCACAGAGATGCGTCCACCGTGTTGTAGGCCGGTGCGCCGCCGCTGTCGGGGAACCTGTTAGGGACGAGCCCGTCGTGGATGTGCGACGCGAAAGTGGCCAGCACGTCGCGGGCGATACCGTAGCGGCCCGTGGCGAGCGTGAGTCCCGGCAGAGCGATCATCGCGTCGCGGCCCCAGTCGGTGAACCAGGGATAGCCCGCCAGTATGGACTTGCCGCCGCCTTTGCGATCGACAATGAAAGCGTCCGCCGAGATCAACATCCTTTTCGTCGCTCCCTTCGGCTTGTCGAATACCCTGATAAGACCCGCGCGATATTCCTTTTCAGCCCGTGCGCGCCTGTCAAAGAACTCCGACAGCGATTGGCCGGTGTTGCTTTCGAGCAAATGTTGCGTTTCGTTTCCCATCGCGAAGAGCAGCACATGCGCGGCGGAATCGCCGATTGCCGACAACACTATCGGCGACACGAGGTCCTCCTGGTAGTCGAGTCCGCGCCTCCGCTCGACCTCGTATTCGAAGTTGTAGTACCACACGGGGTTGTCGCTGTATTCGAGCCCCTGCATTATTGCCGAGAGACCCGGAACCTCGAAGCGCGGCGACATCGTAACCCTGCCGCCGGCGTCGTCGCCTGACAACACCGGTTCGTGATACGGGTTACGGCGCATAAGCTGGTGGTAGTCCCTGAACGCGACGAACGGCCTCATCGAGATTTCAAAACCTTCGGGGCGCAACGATAGCGGCCTGCGCGCGGCGTCCAGCCAGCGATACCTTACGGCGACGGCATTGCAGCCCCTGAGCAACAGAACGGTTTTTTCGAGCAGGTAGTCTTTCACGCGAAAGACCCATCGGGGGAACGGATCGAGATTGAAGGAGTCGATATGTTCGTATCCATGCGGCGCGAGAGTGCCGGGATACCGGTTGGTGGCCAGTTCAAGCGTGTCGTCGCCTGCCCGCACCGTCTCATCTATTTTCGACAGGACGACCATGCGGCCCGAAGGCGGGTCGAGCGCCGCCACGAGCAGGCCGTGATACCTGCGTGTATTCATCCCGAGTATGCTCGAAGCGGCGAAACCGCCGATTCCGTTGGTCTCGAGCCATTCGAGTTCGCAGGCACGGGCCGGGTCGCTGCATATTTCGCTGCCGAAATGCAGTTCAGGCAGTTTGATGTTTTTGTTTATCTTGTTTTTTTTCTTCGTCATGACGCATCTCCATATTTACAAAGTACAGATACTTTATATTTTAATGAAGCGCAGAGAATACAAACATTATTTTTCAAATAAACCGTTCACTGTTTTAAATGTCGAAATCGCCGCAACTTGCAACGATTTAATATATTGCGACTGAAATCCTGCGCAGTGGTGGTTAAGAAATGCTAATAATGAGATTAAAAATCAGTGGATTTGTTTTCAGATGTCTTTTTCTTCCAACCCCGCCATTTTAAGAAAATGATTTATAAGGCCCTTTTTCAAAGATTTGTTACCATGTATCGGAACCGATATTCGTACGTTATTATCTTTCTTTCCATAAATATGATGACTACCTTTCACCCTCAATAATTCCCAGCCATTACGCTCCAGCGCTCCGGCAAAATCTTTTCCTGTTACAGCCTTCATACAGCAATCTCGAATATTCGACTCCTGTCCACATTCTCAGGCAAGTCAATATCAATAGACAGGCAGCCCTCGATTGCTTCATACAGGTTCTGGAGGAGTTCCTCAAAAGTATCACCCTGAGTGGCGCAACCGGGGATTGCCGGAACTTCGGCCCAGTAGCCGCCTTCTTCAGCTTCATGCACAACTACTTTTATTTTCATCCGGTCCTCCTGCTGAGATGATCTCATTTCCAGTATACGTATGCGACCGGATTATGGCAATAGCTGCGTATGTGCATCTATGGAGGTGCAGGCGGCATATCTCATGTTGAAATCGCCGCAACTTGCCTTTATACAGTCTGCATACTATTAATTTACGTGGCCCGCTGCACCTTGTGAACTCCTGCGGCGGAATTCATTCGAGGAACCTTTTATGATCGCAGACAAATATAAGGACTACATGTACAAACTCATCGACAGAGTGATTCGAGACATCGGGCCGCGCGAGTCGTGCAGCGACGCGGAGCGAAAACTGGCACATTTCATGGCCGACGAATGGAAGCCGGTATGCGACCGCGTCGATCTCGAAAAATACACCTGCCACCCGACGGCGTTCCTTGGTTTTTTCCCCATGCTTGTAGGCTCGTTCCTTCTGGCGTTAGTGTTCTACTGGTTTTTCCCGCCCGCGGCGGCAGTGTTCGCTCTCTTCGCGACAAGCATTTTCATATTCGAATTCGTCAGGTATAAAGAATATCTCGATTTCCTCTTTCCCGAGCGGGAAGGGGAAAATGTACTGGGGACGATCAAGCCGCGCGGAGAGGTCCGAAAGCGTCTGATAGTGTGCGGCCACATCGACTCGGCTTATGAATTCAATCTCTGGCTGTTTCTAAAGAACGCGGCGATACCGGTCATGATCGTGGGAGTGCTCGGAATTTTATTCACGGCGGGCGTCTGCACGGCGAAGACGATAGCGTACTTCACGGGCGGCGCGGACGCGCATGTCTATACCGTACTCGGCTTTGTCTGCATGGGTTTCTATCCCGTCGCCGCTCTGTTTCTCTTCTTCCACACTTATGTGCCTGTGCCGGGCGCTATGGACGACATGGCGGGCGTGAGTATCGCCGCCGGGCTGGGCAGGTATCTGGCCGACGCGAAGTCGAACGGTGAATTCTTCCCCGAGAACACGGAAGTCGTTCTCTACGGCGCTTCATGTGAAGAAGGCGGACTGCGCGGCGCGCGCGCCTATGTAAAAAAACACCTCGAAGAACTAAAAGCCGTGAAAACACACGCCGTGATATTCGACGGCATCTACGACGAAAAGTTCCTATCGGTCATTACCCGCGAAATCTGCACGGGCGCGAAGCACGACCCGTATCTTATAAAGATGGCACAGGATATAGCGCGGGATCACAAGTGGCCGCTCATCACTACAAACATCCCACTCGGCGCGTCCGACGGCACGGAATTTTCACGCAGGGGCATAAGCTGCACTACCTTATTGTGCCAGGACACCAGTAAGCTCGTGCCCAACTACCACACGCGCTACGACACAATCGAGCACATCAGGCCCGAATCACTCGCCGTTTCTCTCCAGATGGCCATCGACATGCTTCGGCGCATAGACAACGACGCCTGACCCGGTCCCTGCGACGCGCCAACTCCGCAGCCGCAATCATGATTCCTGACAATTAACTTGTTGCGAAAATGGAGATTATTACAATAGCGACAGGTGTTTTCGTACGTATGGCAGTAAGCAATGAAAACTTTTCGGCAAAGCCATCGTCATTGAGCCAATTGCAGCCGACCACGGCCGAATCGTATTTTGCGATTGGCTACATGACAGGTAGCAGCTATCGAAGTCAAACGAGGCAAACAGATATTTGACAACCGGAAGCGTAAAAAAAGCGGCAGCCATCGTAATGGGCGGCATGATCGTCAGCCGCCTGTTAGGGTATATCCGCTATAAAACCATATTCTACTACTTTGGTCGCGGCTACGAGACGGACGCCTTTTTCGGCGCGTTCGCTGTTTCCGACCTGCTCTATATTCTCGCTTCCGGCGGCGCGATGACCGTCGCTTTCATCCCCGTCTACTCGGAACTCCTGCAGAAGGGCAAAGAAAAAGACGCGCACTCGCTGGCCTCGGCCATCGCGACCATCACAGTACTTTTCGTAGGTGTCTGTGTCATGCTGGGCATGATTTTCGCGCCGCAGCTCGCGTCGGTGCTCGTGCCCGGATTCAAAGACGACCCGAAGACCTTCGAGTTGTGCGTCACCATCATCAGGATAATATTTCCGATGGTTGTGCTGACGTCGCTGTCGGCATTATTCAACGGCATATTGAACGCGCACGACCACTTCGCCGCCCCGGCCATCGCATGGTGCATGCACAACATCGGCATAATTACCGCGGCGGTGCTTTTTCACGAGATATACGGGATCCGCAGCCTCGCCTACGGTGTGCTGGCGGGTGCGTTCTCGATGCTTCTCGTGCAGGCGCCGGTGATATACGCGAAGGGTGTGCGATACATCCCCACGATAGGCGCGGGCAACCCGGCTGTGAAAAAAATGCTGAAGCTGTTCCTGCCCGCCATGCTCGGGCTATCCGTTTCACAGGTGAATCTGCTGATACTTCCAAACACATTCGGTTCGCTGATGGGCGAAGGGGCGGTGAGCGCACTTTCGGGCGGTGTACGGCTTCTGCTGCTGCCCCTGGGGATATTCGGAAACGCCATATCGATGGCGATATTCCCGACGTTGTCGCGGCAGGCGGGCGGCGGAAAGATGGCGGAATTCAGGTCGACTCTCACGCGCGGCGTGAACACCACATTCGCTTTCGCGCTGCCCTCGATGGTCGCGTTCCTCGTGCTCGGCGAGCCGATAACGAGGGTATTGTTCGGCGGCGGCGAATTCACTGTCGCAGACTGCCGCGCGACGGCATTCGCTCTCGCCTTCTACGCCGTCGGGCTGCCCGGCCACACTGCACTTACTATCGTCAGCCGGGGTTTCTACTCGATGCAGGACACGCGCACACCGTTCCTGGTCGGCGTCTTCAGCGTTCTTTTCATCTCGGTCCCCTTCAGCATGGGGATAGTCGAAAGCAGAATGGCGGCGGAGACGCTCATTGTACTGAAACCGCTACTGCTGGTTTGCAGAATATCGCCGTTTTTCTATCTCGGCGTCGCCCTGAAAGGACTGTCGTACGGCGGCGTGGCGCTGTCGGTGTCGATAGGTACGCTATTCAATTTCGTCACTCTGACGGCGCTGCTGAGGCGGCGCGTGCCCGGTCTGAGTCTGGCGCCCATAGTGATGTCGCTTGCACGTGTCAGCGCGGCGGCGGTTCCCATGGCGGCGGCCTGCTGGTTTGTCGACCATGCGCTCGTCGGTTTCGATCCCATCGTCAGGCTGCTCGCAGGCGGCAGCACGGGAGCAGTGGTTTATCTCGGCGCGGGCAAAATCTTCAGGATCAAAGAAATCGACGAAGTCGTCGACATGGTCAAAACCCGATTCGGCAGAAAAACGCCGTCAGATAAACCTTCCGACTAACCATATTACTTGAAAACCGACCTCCAAACGCCCATAATCCATCGTTGGAATATATCGTCCGCATTTTTAAACAATTCGGGTGATAGCCCCGCGCGGGGCGGAGAACATAATGCTGTCAAACAATGTAAGCAGAGATAATATAAGAAATTTTTCGATAATAGCGCATGTCGACCACGGCAAATCAACGCTGGCTGACCGTATCCTTCAGATGACGAATTCGGTGGATTCGCGCGCGTTCCGGCCTCAGTATCTCGACCGGCTCGAGGTCGAGCGCGAGCGCGGTGTAACTGTGAAACTCCAGGCGGTCCGCATAGATTACAAAGCCGACGACGGTAACTGTTATCGTCTTAATCTCATCGACACGCCGGGGCACGTCGACTTCTCCTACGAAGTGTCGCGCAGCCTGGCTGCCTGCGAAGGTGTGTTGCTCGTCGTGGACGCCGCCCAGGGCGTCGAAGCGCAGACTGTGGCCAACTTCCACCTCGCTCAGGAAAACGACCTTGTGATCGTTCCGGTGATAAACAAAATCGACCTCCCCACCGCCGACCCGCAGCGCGTGAAGGACGAACTCGAACTGGTTCTCGGCATAGACAGCGACAATGCGGTGCTCGTAAGCGCAAAAGAGGGTATCGGCATCAGTGAGCTCATGGAGGCGATTGTGAAATATGTGCCGCCGCCGAAGATCGAAAAGGGGCTCGCGCGGGGTCTCATATTCGATTCGCATTATGATAAATATCGCGGCGCCATCGCCTATGTGCGCATGTTCACAGGTGTCATCCGGGCCGGCTCGACTATAAACTTCATGGCGGCCGGGCGGGACTGCGAAGTAAACGAAGTAGGCGTTTTCGCGCCGGACATGACACCCTGCGAAAAGCTCGAGTCGGGTGATGTCGGCTACGTGATCGCGGGCGTGAAAAATATAAAAGAACTCAAAGTCGGCGACACTGTGACCGACGCGGCGAACCCGGCACTGGAACCTCTGCCGGGTTACCGCGGCATTCAGCCGATGGTATACTGCGGCTACTTCTCAACAGACAGCGACAAATATGAAGACCTGCGCGACGCGCTCGAAAAACTCGCGCTCAACGACTCCGCACTCGTCTACGAACCGGAATCGTCCGCGGTTCTCGGATTCGGGTTCCGCTGCGGCTTCCTCGGACTCTTCCACATGGACATCATCCAGGAGCGGCTCGAACGCGAGTACGACATCAGCCTCGTCGCCACCGCTCCCACCGTCATGTACAGGGTGACTGTCTACGGCGAGGAACCCATCGAAATCAAGAACCCGAGCGAGTACCCGGAAAATGTAAAAATCGATAAGATCGAGGAGCCGTTTGTCCGCGCGCAGATTCTCACGCCCGAGGAATACATCGGCCCGGTGATGGAACTGGCAAAAGACAAGCGGGGTGAATTCGTTTCGATGGATTACATATCCGAGATGCGCGTCAAGATCGTTTATCTCATCCCGCTGAGCGAAGTGATATTCGATTTCTTCGACAAGCTCAAGTCGTGCTCGCGAGGTTTCGCATCTCTGGACTATCAATACGACTCGTACCGGCCCTCGAAACTCTGCAAGCTGGATATACTCGTGGGTGAAAAGAAAGTCGATTCGCTCAGCATGATAGTCCACAGCGAATCCGCCTATCACAAGGGCCGCCGCATCGTCGAGAAGCTCCGCAAGCTGATCCCCCGCCACATGTTCCAGGTGCCACTCCAGGCGGCTGTCGGCAGCAGGATTATCTCGCGCGAGACTATTCCGGCCATCCGCAAAAATGTTACCGCCAAATGCTACGGCGGCGACATCACCCGTAAACGCAAACTGCTCGAGAAGCAGAAGGAAGGTAAAAAACGCATGAAAAGCGTCGGCAATGTCGATATCCCGCAGGAAGCATTCCTTTCAATTCTCGAAGTTGAAAAAAAATAACACAATACATTTAACAAACACAGTAGTTCAGTAATTATTACGATATGAACACGCCGCCATTATCTCTTTACATCCACTTCCCTTTCTGCATAAGGAAATGCGCATACTGCGATTTCGTTTCTTCACCCGCGGCGTCCCGTAAGGAAATAACCGCATACATCAACGCGCTCTCACATGAACTTCGACTGCTTTCCTTTTCGCATGAATTCAGAGGCCGAAGTTTCAGTACAATCTTTTTCGGCGGCGGCACCCCTTCGCTTATGCGCAACAGGGAAATAAAAACCATAATAGATTGTGTCAAAGACCTGTTCGGCATAGAAGACGGCGCGGAAGTTTCCATCGAAGCGAATCCCGGTTCCGTCACAAAACCCGCCGAATGGTTTTCGCAGATTCACGCCGCCGGGATCAACAGGTTATCAATCGGTGTTCAATCTCTCGACGACAGAGAACTCGCGCTGCTTGGAAGGCTGCACACTTCAGCGGATGCTGAGCGTTTCGTGCACGCGGCGACCGCCGCCGGGTTCGGCGCGGTCGCTCTCGACCTGATCTACGGACTGCCCGGACAGACTGCGTCTCACTGGCTTATAACACTCGACCGCGCAATAACTCTTTCCGCCGATCACATCTCAATCTACTGCCTCGAAATACCGCCTGGAACACCTTTACGGCAGTCGATTCAATCCGGTGAATTCCCGGAGCCCGATACCGAGTTACAGGCCGACATGTACTATGCGGCGCTTGAAAAGCTCGAAAACGCCGGCTATAAAAGGTATGAAATTTCAAACTTTGCAGCGCCGGGCCGCGAGTGCCGCCACAACCTCACCTACTGGACCGCCGTGGAATACATCGGCGCGGGACTCGCCGCTTCATCGTACGTCGACGGCTCGAGATATAAAAACGTGTCCGACATGAAAACTTATGTCGGCAGGATCAGGGCCGGCCGGCTGCCGCGCGAGGGCGGCGAGAGGCTCGCCGCGCGCCGCGCGCTCCGCGAACTCGCCGTCATGGCGCTGCGCACAACAGCCGGCGTCGAGCTCGACCGTTTCACGGACGCCTTCTCCCATCGCGAGATCAGCGAACTCGGCACAGACCTCGCCGGGTTGGAACGGCAGGGCCTTGTGATTGCTACAGGCAGGAATTCGTACCGCCTCGCGCCCGAACACACATTCATCAGCAATTCGATTTTCAGTTTGATAGTCTGCTGATTTTTCGACAGCAAAAAAAAACCCGTCATAGCCGGGTTAGTGCCTGTGGAAATAACTTCACCTGAAAATGTATAATATCCCTTGAGCCTTATAAACGAATGGAGAAAAATGAACCGTAAATATTTTACTAAAGTCTTTTTGCTGATAAGCACACTGTTTCTCACTAACCTGTTCGCATGTGGGCCGTTGCTTGCAAACAGCAACAGTCGGAATACGTGGCCTATCGATCAGTTCTATGCCTACGACACCGACCTTCCGCTGAACGCGACGCAGAAGGTTCACAAAAAAACTGATGCGTATACTGTCTACTACTTCGAGATCGACAGCAGGCACGACAAGCGGGTTCCCGGTTATTATTCATTGCCCGCGAAGGGCGATAAACCGTATCCGCTGGTTGTTCTCATGTCGGGATACGGCGGTAGCAAGAACATGCTGTTCCAGGCGGTCGAGCAGCTCAGCGCGAAGGGCTGCGCCGCTATGGCGCTCGATCCCGAATACCACGGCGACAGGAAAGTGCCGGGCAAAGATATGTACTCGAAGTTGCCGTATTCGTCGCGCGACGCAATGATCCAGACAGTGATAGATTACAAGCGCGGAATAGATTTCATGGGACAGCGGGACGATATAAACATCCACAGGGTGGGCTACATCGGCGGTTCTATGGGTGGAATAATCGGTGCCGCGCTGGCGGCGGAGGAGCCGCGACTCAGGGCCGTAGCACTGGCGGTCGGCGGCGCGGACTGGGGATACCTTCTTAAACACAGCGTCGTGGCGGAGGCGCTTGGATTAAGAAAGGGTGCGCATCCGCTTGATATAAAGTTGTTCAGGCGTGTTGTCGCACCTGCGGACCCGATAAATCTGGCGCAGTTGATTTCTCCACGGCCCGTGCTCATGTTGAATGCGAAGCACGACATACTCGTTAATCCCGGCTCGAACAAACTCCTTTATAATCGCCTGAAGGAACCAAAGATAATTGTCTGGTTCAACGAAGACCACGACCTGGGGTTCGATAATGCTTACCCGTATATCGACAAGTTTTTCAACGATTATCTTATCGGCGACAAAGACCCGGCCAAGATCGGCGCGCAGGTGCTCGGGAACAATACCAAACCTTTCAATATGAAACGCAAGAAGCCGCTACCCCCGCCCCGGACAGCTATTCCGCTTTATGATCTTTTCGCCTATGAATCGTTTCTGCCGCTGGTACCGGACGGTGCGTCAACGACAGCTTTTATCGACGGTGCAACAGACTTTGTGTTCCTCAGCACGCACGATAAAAAGGTGACCGGCCATGCTGTGATCGGCGACCGCACGTCTGCTTTAAAGGGAGCGGTGATCTATGTGCATGAAGTGAACGGCGACAAAAACGAAGCGGAAGAAATGATGAAAGCCGCAACGGACGCCGGGTATATGTTTGTCGCTTTCGATCTCGAATATCATGGCGGCAGGGCGGTGGACGGCAGATCGTTCATTTCAAAATATGCCGTTACTACCGCGGACGCTATGCTCCAGACGACCTTTGACATCCGCCGCGCGATAGACTTCACCGAGCAGGTGCTATCACCGGTAGCAGCCGGGAAACAAGGCGAAGGCAACGCTTCGTTCGAGATCATCGTGGCCGCAAAAGGGCTGATGAGTCCGTCGCTTGCATACATTGCCTCGGTATACGACAAAAGAATCGACAAACTCGTGGTCTTTCCGGGCGATCACGAATCGGCAAATGTTAAATTGATGGAGAACTTATCCGCCCGGCCCGACTTCCCAGCCATGACACAATGGATCGACTATGTTGCTTCCGAACCCGAAAGGGACGGCCTGAAGATTTATCTCAGCGATAAGGTTTCAACGGGCAGAAATTCATTATCTGAAAACACTACAGTGTTCAAGGACATCAAAGAGGTTCTCAAGTAGCATTTACAAATAATTCATACTTTTTACCAGTGATTTCATTCGTGCCCGGTTACAAATATTATGAAAATCAGCAATGTCGAGATCGTCACGGTGTCCGAGCGCGGTGCGCGCGTAAACTGGCGCGCGGACAGGCCCGCCGATTTCGTTGCGTCGTGTTCATCCCCTGTTGACAATAAGAAACTCAGCGCACGCGTGGAAGTTGTGAACGGCAGGCACTACCTTGCCGCGTTCGACGGACTTGTTGCCGGCGCGGCTTATAAATTTCAGATCAGCGCAGGCGGCGGCACAGTTTATAAGGGCGCGTTCGATACTCTGAAAAAACCGGGTGGCCGGTTCAGGTTCCGGTTTGCGACAATAAACGATATTCATGTCGGCGAAGAAATATACGGGCTGATCATACTTCCCGGCCTCAAGTGGCTGCCGCTCACGCCGGGCCTCAAGCTCGACATAGACGGTGTTCCCTTCTGGCAATACACAAATGAAGCTGTCGTCAGGGAATTGAATGAACTCGAGCTGGATTTCATCATCGTCAAGGGCGACCTCGTGACCGATCATACCGAGCGGAATATCCGCCGCTCGAAAGAAATTATGGACTCGCTCGAACATCCGTATTACATCATCAGGGGCAATCACGACCGGGCGGGCGGGATGCGCGAAGATTATTTCAGAAACACTTTCGGCGTGCGCGATGGTTGGCAGTCGTTCGAGCACAAAGGCTGCGGATTCCTGTTGCTCGATTGCATCCATCCGAAATCAGGATACACAACTTTTCCGGTGGCCGAGCTCGAATGGTTCGAGAAAGAAATGAAGCGTATGGCACACATGCCGGTCTTTGTTTACCTGCACAATCCACCGCTGCGGAGCATCGAACGCTCATTCGTGAACCGTGTCGGCAGGTTCCTCGGGATCATAGACGCGCACCCGACAGTCGCCGGTGTTTTTTATGCACACACTCACGCAAATAAACGGATACTGAGGCGGGGCGGCGGAAAAACCGTTCCTTTTGTCGAGACAGCCGCCACCATGGACTATCCGGGTGGCTACAACATTTATGACGTGTACTCCGGCGGCTATATTCAGACGTGCGTTCGTCCGCACGATAAACGGTGCAGCCGCTGGTTCGAATTGTGCGAAAAAGCGTACTATGGCCTCGCGGCAGCGAGGCTATTCGGGAAGATCAGCGACAGGAATTTCACATGGTCAGGACCACTGACCTGAAGGAATACTGTTTGATACCGGATTACAGGCAAGCCGCAGCTTTGTGCCCGGTCAATACCCTGTGGCGCATCCGCGTCCGCCGCCTTGAAAAACGCCGGACACTCATTCTCCCGGCACAGGCGGATTCACGTATATTTTGACGGAGCCGTCTCCGGTATTTCCCGCGGCGTCATCCACAGATGCGGTAATTGTGACGGAAACCTGTGTCGAAATGTCCCAGACATCTTCGACGAGATAGCATTCTCCTGTTGCGCTTAAGCAAACACCGTCAACGGGGGGCGCGGCCGGGGCGATGTCTCCACCTGTTGTAAGCGTGTTCATGTCTATCGGCGTAATCGTCCTGTCTCCCGAATTCACAACATAGGCTGTACCGCCGCTGCCTTTGAATATTCTGCGCGGTTCATTGCCGACTGTGATCTGTGTCGTCGCGCCGGTGCTCATATTAACTGCAACAACTCTTTCCCACGAAAAATCGGAAACCAGGATATATCCGCTGTCCGAATCCACCATAACGCCTTTTGGAATCTGGAGGGTAACGGACACGGATTGCAGGATTGTGCCGGCGTCGGATATTTCAAAGAGTTTGTAGTCGCCGCCCGAATCCGCGATTGTCAATATGTTACCGTCGCCGCCCGGCCATGCCGCCAGTATTTCGGGAATCGCCGCGACCGTGACAGCAGCGGACAAAGAGGCGGCGGCGCAGTCGTATATGCCGATTTCGAGCCGCGATTCGTAGGATATGTATAGCCGGTCAAGTAGCGCATTATGTGCGAGCAATGCCGGTTGGCCGGGCAGATCATAAGTGCCTGCGGCGCTTCCATCGGACAGCTTGTATTCGTGCAGGCGGGTGTCGCCGGGAAACACAGCGTAGAGTCTGCCGGAGTCTGCCGAGACGGCCACCGACGATGGCGATGCGCCGAGGACGACTTCGGTGGTCGCGCCGCCGGAAACGTTTATTATCCACAGGCCGGCTCCCGCCGTGTCCCACACGACAATCCTGTCGCTTCCGGCCTCCAGTATGTTTAGGGTGTTGCCGTTTCCCGTGTGGGATACAGTCCATGTGGCGGCAGGCGATGTGAATGAGCCCGCGGCGAAGCCGGATACGGATGTTCTGGCGAGCGGGTCGCTTACGGATTCGTCTGTACGCGAATCGCTCTTGTTGGCCGAGGGGTCTTTGCCGAAAAGGTTGGTTATGGACATAGTTCGGTTCATGGCAGTAAAGGTGACATTCAGCGACGTAACGTCAATACCCGACCTGTCGTCGCTGTAGGAGGCTGAGACAACGGGCAGGTCCGACGAGCGTGCATAAAGATCGATTATGCTGTCCGCTTCGGGCAGTATGATTGCAACCGAGGGTGCGGACATGTCGACCGAATATGAAATATTCTCATTGGTCGCGCTCGTGTCGCTGTCGCCCTCGCTGTCGGCGCACGAGACATACACGTATGCGGCGCCCTCGCTCAGACCTGTGATCGCGCAGCTATGGCTTTGCGTATAACTCGTCGTGCAGGCCGAAGCCATGGCACTGAAATCGACATCGACAGATGCCCAGCGGCAGACTGCCGGTTCGTCCGTATTAAAAGTGAGAGTAAAAGATGAGGTATTGACGTAAGCGTTTTTCGCGGGCGACCAGTTGGATTGAACGGGCGGGTCGCCGGTGGCAGGCGGTGTGGGAGCAACGGCAGTCCCGCCCCCGCCGCCTCCGCCGCATCCTGAAAACAAGACGACAAGAACAGCAAGGGCGATCACCCTGAAAAACGGCTTATATGGAAATCCTGAGGAATTCATTGTGTGCAGTCGACATCATCCGGCGGACAGGGCGCGTGTTCGTAGTGAAGTTCGATCTCGACTTTACTCGAAGTAACATCGCCCGAAGTGGCTGTAATGTCCGCAAAGCCCGATTCGTTACCCGCGGTGAATGTCGCCTTTGCTATGCCGTTAAGAGTTTCCGCCGAGGCTGTTATGGTACCGAGGTTCGACGGGCTGACCTGGAAATAAACGATCGAGCCGTCGCGGATAAAGTTTTTCGCGCTGTCGCGCACCTCGGCTGTTATTTCCGTGCTGTCTTCTTCGTCTGCTACAAGGTCCGTATCGCCGGAGGTAAGATCGATCGTCGCGACAATGCTTGTATACCGCAAAAAAGTATTTTCGTCCTCGACGGTGTAGAACATCCAGCTGTTTTCTTCTTTAGCAAACTGGAATACGCCGTACTGTGAATAGCCGGAAGAAGAGACGTCGCTGTCCCAGCGGAAAGCTACTCTCGCGGTGTCGCCGGTGACGGTTGTCGAGTCGATGTCGTACCTGAGATATATATATTCGTTTGCCTGGAACTTGTTGTCCAGCGAAGTCTCGAGCTGGTTCACATCCTCGACGCTGTCGTAGTTGGTGGTATAATCCGGCGAAGTCAGGTCGATAAAAGCGGCGCTGTCTTCGTCGAGATATGCCTGTATGAGTTTTTCGAAGGCATTGAAAACGATATCCTCGTCGCTAAGGGGCGAGTATACGAGTTCGAGTGTTTGCGAGTCGTCGGAGGTGTTGCCTAAGATGTCGACCGCGCGTGCGGTGACATTATACGAACCTTCGCTTGGTGTGAACTCGTAGGTCCATGAATATGTACCCTCGACTGCTTCCCATGTGCCGGCGTCATCGAGTGATATTTCGACTTTCTGAATCTCGCACGTGTCGGCTTCGGAGGTTCCTTTGATTATCATCTTGCCGCTGTCCAGATCGCTTTTGTTGACATTGAACGTCGAGTAAAAATCCTCGATAGTTGTGTTGTTGACCGTTTCGAGAGCAGCGACCGGCGGTGAAACATTTATTGCGGGTTCGACAGAAAAAATGAAGGCGTCGCTGGTTTGTCCGCTGGAGTTTTCGGCAGTGATCGTTATCTCTTTGGTTTCATCAGTCGGCGAGATGGAGTCCACCGCTGTCCATTCGCTCTCACCGCTGGTATAGAGGTTGTCGCCGTCTTTGGTGGCCTTTATTTCCTTTATTGTTCCACACGCCGTGGATGCCTGGCCGGAGAGTGTCACCTGTTTCGCCTGGCACGAGTCGAAGGAAACACTGACTGTGTCTCCCTGTGATACGGATGTTTCGTTATAAGTGACCTGCTCGATCTTCGGCGGTTCGAGCAGCTCGGGAGCGACGGTGAAATTGATGGTTAAATTGTATGCGCTGCTTGGAATTCCGCGCGAGTCTGTGACGGTTGCAATGAAAACCGATTGTTTTTCCTGCGCGGCGACTTTCGTTGTGGCCGTCCATTCTGTGAAACCGCTCGCGCTCAGCGCTTCGCCGTCCTGCGTCACGCTGACGGATGAAATATCCCAGCACCGCGACTTCGCCGTGCCTGTCATTGTGAAAGAGCCTTCTTCACAGGAATCTATTGTAACGTCGATGGAATCGCCGTTGGCGATGGTTTCGCCCGCATAAGTCAACGAGGTTATTTCCGGCGGTGTCGAAACGCTTTCATGTTCTTTCAGTTTGACATTGAAACTATATGTTGATTCGCCGCCGTCGTCTGTCGCCTTGATCTCGACTTTCGACGCTTCGGCAGTAATCTTGAATGTGCTGCCGGATTCTGTCTGCTGCACCGCGCCGGTCGAGTCATAAGCTTTGAATTCGGTTTTAAGCGTGCCGCAGCTTGCCACGCTCCAATCGGCGCTCACGCTTTTTTCCGTCTCGCATTCGCCGCCCTCTATCTCGACGGTATCTCCCCGGGCCGCCGATGCGCCGCCCACTTTTACGCCCGATATCGTCGGCGCGTCCTGGCATTTGAACGAAAGACTGCTCTGTGAGGAAACTACAATTGTCGTATACTGGACAGACCTTTCCGACGCGGCGCAAACACTACCGGAGCATATCCCGGAACAGCAGTCAAGTTCACTTGCGCATTCGTACCCGTTTGCCGTGCATGATTCCGGCGTGAAGACCACAGTGCCTTCGTTATCCGTGACTACTGTTTCCTCTTCTTCTTCACCTTCGCTGAAAGTTAATGTCGCCTGGCGGGTAACCTGGATTATCACCTCTTCGGGGCCGTATCCGGTTTCTGTAAAATCAACAACCTGCATCATTTCCGATGCCGGCGCTTCTTCGCCTTCGAAGGTGATTGTCGCCTGCCCCGTGATTAAAATGTACTCTTCGCCTTCTTCACTAAAGGCAACAACGCTAATATTCTGATTGTCTTTTTCACCGGCGAATTCAATTACGGCTCTGCCCGTGATCAGGAGCGTTACTTCTGTTTGTTCTTCGGGTTCGTTGCCGGGCTGCTCTTCAATCTTCTTTTCGACAACCGGCTCTTTCTTTTTCAAGGGGGTGATACATGAATACTGCTCATTGTCTGTATTGAAAGCATTATCGAAATCGGTGATGTTGAACCCGGTGTTGTCCGCCTCGAGCATGGTTCTCTGATTTTTTGTGAGGGTGCTTGTTTCTTCGGGGTTATCCAGCGACCTCAGGGAAGCATTCCCGGAAAACACATCGAGGCAAGCCCTTCTGCGACCGGGCTCGATCTCGAGAAAGAGCGCGCCTTCCGTGGTGTCCATCACCGAGCCGGCCGCCTCGACAAGCAGCCTGTTCACATCGTTGTCGCTGCCTGCCTGCACCCATATTTTGCCGGACTTCAGGCTTACGACATTGCTCGACACACCTGTCGTTTCAATCACCTGATCGAGTACGATTTTACCTGCAGGCATAAGCTTGAGGAAACTGCCGTCGACAAATCTTATCATTGCCGACGACCTCGAGTGGGTTTTCACAACATCGCCCTTATAAAGTAGCGCGCCGTTGCCGGCGTCTTCCCACAGTACGCTCCCGGCGCGGCTCACCATCACACGACCGCGCACGCTGTCGAGTTCGCCGACAGGCGTACTGTCGCCGGCCTGCGCAAGTGTCGCCGCGACGATTGAGAGCAACACAAGTAGCGCGACAGCAACGCGGCGACATTGAAACATATAATTTCCGTTGTTATTAGTTTTCAGGTATTTCAAACTGCTGTGGTGTTTATCTGGTGTCATCATACGGCCTTTGTTGTATACGAAATCTAAGTCGGCATGGGTAAAATCCCGCGCATCCCGGAGGGACGCCGGGGAACAATCGCCCTGGATAAAGATATGGTACAGCCGCCGCGCCTGTGTATCGGGCGCGGCGGCGGATTTATCTCAAAGCAGGCGAATTCGTTTTACTGCTGTACCTTTATTCTGAGTTCCGCACTGACTGTAACAGTCTCATTGCTCGAGGATGTAACTTCGAGAGTTGCGGCACCCTGGTCGTCGGTATTGACTTCTTTTGTGTTCTCACCGGTGTCGGTAAAAGTCGCACCGCCCGAGAGAGTTAGTTTCACAGCTACTTCCTGGCGCATGGGCTGCCCGTCTTTGAACACTTGGAGAGAGACCGTTGCGTTTTCGCCGGGTTTGACGACCTGAGGAGAGACGCTGATCTGGAGATCATAAGTCGCCATGGCGGCTTCGCTGTTGCTGAAGCCCTCCTGCCCATTTTGCAATTCATCCTGCGGGATGGCCGAAGGCTGGCTGGGGTTGCTGCCCGGTGCTACCTGCGTCCTGTATCCGGCTGTCAGGGGCACAGTATTACTAGGATCGTTGATGCTTCCCACATCGACCGCGCCGTCGAAGCAGTCAAAGGTGGAATCCGACGACTGTTCGACTTCCGACGAGAAGAATGTGCCGCGCACACCGGCGACTGCCGTCGGTGTCTTCACATTGAAAGAGGAGTCTGAGGAAAGTTTGTTGACCCTCTGCCAGCTTTTGCCGATGGAAACTCCGATGTCGGTTTTGTTGTTCCTTCCGGATTTGCCGAGGGCTTCTATTTTCATCTTCGCCAGGGGACCGATCTTGACCATCGAGCCGTCGTCCATCTTTATGATGGCGGATGATCCGGCAGACGTTTTTATTTCGTCGCCTTCGTTTACAACCATCCTGTCGGTAGCTGCCGCCCACTCGGCCGAGTCGGGCGCTTTCACCTTGACTGTTCCCTTGATATGCGTCAGGGTCGCCATTCTTTTCGCCCCTGCGTCCGTGATGTTGTACACAAGCGTCAGCCCGATGCCCAGTACCATCATCACCATTACTGCCACTATCGCCTTTGCTTTCATACAATTACCTCCTTCTTTTTTTTCTTTCTATATCGAGCCAATTGTAAAATTCTGATTCGGCTGCGATCGGCTGCAATTGCCAACAGCTGCGTTGTCGGCACAAAATCATCCTCAACGTACTCACAAGTACGCTTGCGGTGATTTTGTACCTCCGCCTTGCTTCTGAACAATTTCGCTTGATCTCGCTTCGAACATAATTTGCAATTGGCTCTATCTATACCTTTTTAAACGAACCCGGCACCGCATGATGCCGAATCCGGCTTATAACTGTGTGAAATACCGTGTTCCCTTTCCTTCCTCATTATTTGAAAAAACTGTAGCTTACATTAACCGTATTTATATTGTAGTCTCTGTAATTCTCGAACATGTATTCCGCTTTCCATTCGCTGTCGTTATAGATGTCCAGTTTGTGATAAGTGAATCTCACATGTGTCCTGGCGCTTCGCGGGTTGTTGTAGTAGCGACCGAAGCCCAGCGTCATTTCCGTCCACGGTGCCGGTTCGTAATCCAGCGTAAGCCCGACCCGCCTCGTTACCGAAACCCTGTCTTTTTTCCATCTTTCACTTTTCATATTGAACTTCGCGCCGACTTTGTCCGTGAGCAGCGATTTCACACTGATGCTCCTCGAGTCCTTGTAGGCCAGTTGCGAGCCGGGCACTTTGTTCTTCTGCCTGCCCACTTTCATGTCTACCCTGCTCCCGCCCATCCTGTCGCGTACTCTCAACTCCCTCGTGTCCAATATCCTGTTTCGGCTACCGCTGTCCTTTTCATAATTGCGCTGGAGTGTCATCCGGAAATAATCCCTGGTCCCCCACGGGCTGATGTCCAGCGACATCGGGTATATTTTGCTTACGCGGTCCTTTATTTTTTTGCGTTTCGCTCCCAGCCCGAACATTGTTTTCGGGCTCAATTTCCTGTTGTAGAGTGTCGCGATCTCTGTCCGGCCTTTTGTGTAGTAGGCCGTTTCCGAATAAAAATTCGAGCTCGTGCGTTCATAGGTCGTTTTGCTCGTTGCGGACCTGCTCTTGTAGTTCAGTTCATACTTTGCAGCCGTGCCCCGCACACTGCCCAGGCCCGTGAATTCGTTGTAACTGTTCGCGACTTCTCCTCTGAATCTCGCCATGTCGCTCAGTTGTATTGTACCGTCGGCACCGGCTACCAGATTTTTCTGTTTCGCACTTCCCATGTAATTGCCCGTATCACGCACACTTGTGAAAGTTCCACCGATAAAAGCGTTTTTTCTTTTACTTACGTTCTTTTCGATTCGAAGCCCGCCGACATATCTCGCGTATTTCGAATCCCTTATCCTTTTCGGTGTTTTCCCGAATACAGCATCCCATTTGAACATATTATTTGTCCGCTGGTAATGCAGACCCTGCACGGGATAGTTCCTGAGCATATATTGCGAGAACTTCGGCTGCACATCATAAGCTTTGAGCATAATGTCGTTTTTCTTCCAGCTCAGCGATAGTTTTTTCACCTCGCCCCTGTTCGTGCCCGTGTCGGTCGTCTGATTGGTACGAAGAATGCCTGTAAAGTCGTAACCGTTGCTCATCAGGCCGACAAACCGAAAGTTCAGCTGGTTGTAAATGTCTCCTTTTTCCTCGACCCTGCTGAGGGTTTTGTCGCCACTGACTTTTTTCGAGAGCATTTTCACCGAGTTCTCGAAAGTGTATGCAATGAACGGTTCCTCGATCTCGAAGCCCGGTTCGCCCGCGATGGCCGGGGGGGCGATCTGGCTTGTTACATCTTCGCGTCTGCCGCCGCCCAACGCTTCTTCGACAGTCGCTATACCCTCGATGCCGGAAAATCTTTCCTGCACGGGCCGCATGTCGAGTGTGATACCTGCCCGCAGCAGGTTTTCTTCAGGGTTCCATTCGGTCTCGAAGTCGATGGCCTGAAAAAAAGCTTCAGCAGGCACGTAATACGTTTCTCCGACTTTGTAAGGTGCCGCACCCACATTATATGAGCGACCGTCCGCCTCGATTTCCCCGCTGCCGGTCATGAAACGCACCTGTACGCCGTAAGCCGTGACGATGAAACAATCGCCGTCACACGGCACTCTTGAAATCGTCGCGTCGAGCGCGTCCCTGACAGATTCGTCAAGCGGCATGAATAATGTCAGGTCCCGGTATTCGAGCCTGTCTTCCACCGGCAGGTCCAGTCCATTGACTTCTATTTTGTATTCTTCCAGCGCCCTCACCCCCGCGGCCGCAAGGGATATTATCAGCGCCAGTGTCAATGTCCACACCCCTGTTTTAAGGGAAACCTTTCTCTTTACCAACTCGATACTCGATCTCAGGGCTCTGCAAAAATAACTGCTTTGCATGGTCTCAGAGCCTTGACGGCGTAACCCTTCCATGGAATGAGGGCCGCGCCTTCTTCGAGGCGTTCATAACCTCCCGTGTTATCATCATAAGCATATATTTCTTTGTCCACCCAGCCTGCTTCAACTGCTTCAGCCAGACCAAGGGTTTCTTCTCCTTTTTTTATCTTCACCAGTGTTCCCGTATCTATTTCGTGCGTGTACGGGTTGCCTATCAGGTTCCAGCCTTTCACAAGCGGTATCTCTATCGACGGCTGCCCCGAAGTCTCCCTGCCTTCAAACTCGATTTCTTTTTCTTTGTCCAGATACACCCAGTATCCTATACCGGCCTGTATGTCTACCTTTTCGGGGCTGTCGGGGTTATACAGTTCCCTGTCGAAATACTGGAAGACCTGCAAGTCGTCGACCTGTCCTGCAAGCTGGATGCGCACATCGGACGGTTGCGGGTCCAGCGGCACCGAGAACAACGACCACCCCGCCGGGAAACGGTTCGAGTATATTACCACCTTGCCGCCGCCCAGCCTTATGGCACGAAGTGAAAACATCCGGCTGCCCTGTCCGCTGTCCGTATATGTGTATTCGGGTGTTTCTTTCGGGTCGAATTCCGTGCCGGTTTCTTTGTCGAGGATCACATAATGGTAGTTGTCCGGCAGCTTGTCGGCGTTGGCGACGCTGACCTTCACGTTGTCGCCGGGGCGGCTGACTTCGACTACGAAGTTCCACGTTTTCTCTTCGTTGACCTCGTAGGAAGGCGTCCTGCTGTCGCGGGCGTAACGGCCCGGCCTGCGCTGCCAGTCTTCGTTCTCGAAATAGAGCGATACATAAGGGTCGACCGTCGGCGGTTCGCCGGCGTCTTCCGCGTCGAACTCGTTGTCCGCGCCGCTGAGTTCGGCAGCGAAATTGTCCGTGTCGCGTGCTTCGCCTGTCCGGGCCGACAACTGCATTCTCCACTCGTATTCGGGCCTGATTATCTTCGACATGCCCCGACCGCCTGCCTGCCTCGCTATTCCGGCCGGCCTCCCCTCGCCGGGATCGAACATCAGTTCGCATTCCACATAGGCGTTCAGGAAATATCCCTCGAACGGGTACAGCGTGTCGCCCAGCCCGCGGCCTACGTATCCATCGTTGGAATACTCGTTGAACGTACTGTCGATCCAGCCTTCGCTTATCGCTTCCTGCATCGACAGTTCCTCGCCGGTGCCGGTGTTTTTCACATATACATTGTCCCACAGCATCCCGGATTCACGGTTATACGGCAATCCTACCTGGTTCCAGCCGACTTTGAGCGGCATCGCATATTCCGTCGTCGAATCGGTGACCCGCGCGTCGACATCGTACTGGATTTCGCCCTCGTATGGTTTCACCCAGAATCCTTCTCCCGCGTAATTCAGAGCGAAGCTCCTTGTGAACTTCTTCATGTATTCGTCGGACTCGAGGTCTTCGTCCCATTGCTGCACTTCATACCTCGAGCTGCCAAGGAAAGATCTCGGATCGGCGTCCTTGGGAATACCCGGTATGGACATCATCTGCCACTCGCCTTTTGCTAGCGTGCCCTCGAAAATCTCGCTGTTGCCGACGTCCACCGTTTCGGATACCTGGCGCGAATTGCCATAAATGTCGCTTGCCGTCAACCTGATAGTATATGTGCCGTAAAGCCCCCCGGTGTCCCATGTACCGAGCATACCGCCCGATACGGCTACTGTCGAGGATGCTATCGTGCCCCACGCGACAGGCGTGTCGCCCGGCCCGTATTCGAGCAGGTATGTCGAAAAATTTATGTCTGTCACTGTCCCTGTTACCACCACAGTGCCGTTTACTTCCTCGTTTTCCGCCGGTGACGTTATGTACGTTTCGGGGGGAAGTGAGTCGACGTAAACAGTTACAGAATCGGTGCCGTAATTATGCACCTGGTCGAATGCCGTGACATATATCGTGTTGTCGCCCTGTTCGGTAAAAAGCACAGTCTGCCCGAAATCACCGGACGCGTCGACCGTAAGTTCATTTGCCGAGCTGCCTATTGATACGGTGCCGGATGCGGCCGCGGGCGAAGTGCTTCCCGTCAGCGTGACGGAAGTTGTAGTCAGTACCTGTCCTTCGATAGGAGCGGTAATTGTCACCACCGGCGGATTCTCGTCCTGCACCTGCGCCGTTTTCGCGGCGGACGCTACAGCAGCCGCCCCGCCGTAACTGCTCGAGTTGAAACCGGTGTATTCGCCGACTGGTGTATTGAGCGTTTTCAGATTAACGCTGAATGTCATAGTCGCGCCGTCGTCCGCGCCCGAGCCGCAGTATACGCGCAGTGTGAATGTAGCGTTTTCGCCGGGCGCGATGCCCGTGGCCGTTGCCGCGTCTCCCGACGGGTCCGAAGTCGTCCCACCGCTTTCCCATGTCAGCGGGGCGCCCACTGCGTCCAGCACCTCGACGCTCCACGCCGCGCCCGCTCCGCCTTCGCCCCCGAAACTCTGCGCTCCGATCTCAAGCCTCACCGCGTCGGTCGCGTTCCCGTTGTTGCTTATCCCGAATTCGTAATCGACATAATCGCCCTGTACCAGTATCTTCACATCGTCGGGTTCGCTGAACGCGCTCGTGTCGAGGCCATAGACCGGATCAACTGTGACATCCACCGTGTTCGAGACCACGCTGCTTACGGCATTGTCCGCGCTGATCGTCGCGTAACTTGAAATAACGGTTCCACTTGTTGTTCCCACAGCAGTTGCCGCCACACCGGATACCATCACCATCGCGAGTGCTGTAAGACATGCAACAAAAAAACGGTACAGCTTCATTGAGTTCTCTTTCATTAAAGCAATCATAAAATAATGCTGTTCATAATCATAATGGCGAAGTTATATCATCGCAGAACGATGTTCATCCGCGACTCCTGAAATTTGAGAACCTGGAACCTGTATGCATGACCGCGATAATGTACTTGAAAATCTTCTCGGTTTGCACAATAAGTTGCATACTCTAATCAGGATCACGTATTTTATTCGGGATATTCTGCAAATCTCCTTGTTGCCACAAGGGGTATTTCCGCAAAATATTCTACGTTTATTATATCACAATTTTTGTGAAAATTCAGCATTCTAAAGTATATTTATTCGGGATGTGACATTGATCACAAAAGCTGCGTTGTTGTCTTTTTTTATTGCAAAAACTACACAATGAATTAATACTGATACCGTGATTCCCCTGATTTCGTCGTATGAACAATTTTTGTGGCAGTGGGCAGGTTATTGTGGAGGAACTCCGGGGAAATGTCCATGTGCGGCAATTACAGGAACAATAAAATATGTGATAGAGTTCTCTAACTGGGTAATTCTGTACATAACAACGTAAAAACTCCCGGTTGTCCAACATGTCCAGCCGGGAGCGTGTATGCAATATTGTGTAATTGTATATGTGTTTAGTTGTACAAACTTTCACTTTGGTATTACTATCATCTCGATAGCTTCGCCGCTTCTCATTGTCTCGATTCCCTGGGGCAGCTCGTCGAGAGTTATGCGATGTGTGACGAGTTTTTCCAGCGGAATGTCGGTATTTTCGATAAGTTGTATCGTCGGCGGGAAAGTGTTCTTCGCGATGTAAGTGCCCAGTACGCTGATCTCGTGACGAGTTATATCGAACTGTGTAAAATCGCAGCGGGCGTTGCTGTTCATTCCGAAGAGAAGTACTCTGCCGCCGCGACGGCAAACGGCGACAGCATCTTTTATGAGTGAGCCGACAGCGTCGACCACAGCATCTGCGCCGATGCCGGTGACTTTGCGCACTTCTTCGGCAAGGTCCTGTTCTTTCGGGTTCACCACGATATCCGCGCCCATTTCCCGCGCTTTTTCAGCTCTGAACGAGCTTACTTCCGCGACTATTATTCTGCCCGCGCCGCTGAGTTTCATCATCGCTGTATAGAGCAGACCGATGGGGCCCGCGCCGAGAATAACAACTGTCTCACCGGGTCGAAGCGCCAGCTTATTTGTTCCGTTGATAACGCAGGAGAGGGGTTCTGCAAAAATAGCTTTTTCGGCGGGCAATTCTTCACTTATGGGATGGCAGGCCTTCGCGGGCGCGATATTGTAGGGAGCAAAACCACCGTCGATGAAGATGCCCAGCGTGGTCATATTTTCGCACATATTGGGTAGTCCCATGCGGCAGTAACGGCATAGCCCACATGTTATGTTCGGATCGATTATCACGCGATCGCCGGGCTTGAGATGGCTTACCCACTTGCCTGTTTCCACGACTTCGCCCATATACTCGTGGCCCAGCACGACACCAGCGGTGGCAGGGTGGCCCGGCGGCACGGAAAGTATGTGACAGTCTGTGCCGCACACACTTGCCATTTCCACTTTTATGAGGACATCTTCGAACAATTTCATTCTCGGCATCGGCACTTCTTTAACAGAAAGTATGCCCTCGCCATCGAAAATCGCCGCTTTCATTGTTTCGCTCATAACCGGCTCCTAACCCCTGTATCCAGAGTAGTGTTGGTCTATCTTACTTTTCTGTTATCAATCATAAGCCTTATCAAGCATAATACAAATCAGGCTATTGTACGGCACAGATAAATCAATCCCGGTCACTTGGGGACGTGTCACATCTTTAAATGCGCAAGATGTGCGGGGCGCGGTCACCGTCCCACGCCTAATCACTTATTTCTCGCGAAAACGGTTTGTACATGCACAAGTTGAGGCGGGCTGCGGTGCACCTGCCCTGCACTTTTATCGTTTTTGCGATGACCTTTCTTACGTCTTTTCTTTGTTGACACGACATCAGGGGCGTGTTGTGAAAATCAAGTCTCCCGCGTTTCCATATAATATCTTACTACTGTAATCCTACGAAAAAAGGGCAATCAGCCTTCTACAACATCACCGCCCAGCGGTTTCACTGTCGCGCCGACAGACTTGAGATATTCAACAGCTTCATTTATCTGATCTTCGGAACCCGCCTGGAGTTCCATCTTCATCCAGGCTTCATT
Source organism: bacterium (assembly GCA_024278215.1). Lineage (GTDB taxonomy): Bacteria > UBP15 > UBA6099 > UBA6099 > JAJRTR01 > JAJRTR01. The sequence goes on along the minus strand of JAJRTR010000111.1, from coordinate 77,035 downwards.
CAGCGTGACGTCCGCCTTGCGCACATTGGGAACTATGTCGAAATCACGCACTAGCCGGTACAGGATCGGTTCTTTCATCACATCGGCCAGCATTGAAATCATCACTCTTCGTTTTATCATTTTCTCACCCTCCTCCCGCGGCGGGCACCAGCGCAACCTCGTAGCCTGCTTCCAGTTTAGTTTCGGCTCCCTGTTTATTTATAATATTGTCTCCGTTCACGAAAACAGCAAGGAACCGTCGTATTTCTCCATTTTCGTCGAGCAGTTTATTTTTGAAAGCAGGTACGGCGGCTTCGAGTTCGAGCATGACATCCCGCACACTGCCGGCGTCCATCTCGATTTCGGATTGTTCGCCGACGAATCTCCTGAATATCAAGGGGATTTGAACTTTTATCATCCAAATAATCTCCCGCGCCGGGTCGCCTGACTGATTTCTATTGAACTTTCGCCTACTCTTTATCCGGAGCGCCCGGCACATGTTTCGCCCTGTTGATGGCGGCGACGGCGGCGTCCAGTGAATCTACTGTCGGTTCGATAATGCGGGGTTTGGGCACAATATCTTTGATGATGTCCGGAGTCTTGAGGCCTGCACCTGTTATGTAGGCTACGACAGTGTCGGTAGCTTTGAAATGCCTGAGTGCCGCCATTTTCCCGAGCGCGGCGACAACAGCGCCGCCGGCCGGTTCGGCGAAGATGCCCTCGAGCCGCGCCAGCAGTTTTATCCCTGCGCGTATGTCTTTGTCGGTGACCGAAACAGCAAGCCCGTCGGAGCCGCGAATAATCTTGAGCGCATAGTAGCCGTCCGCCGGGTTGCCGACAGCGAGAGATTTTGCTATTGTACTGGGCGCTTCGGGCTGGATGAGTTCCGATTTCGCATTGAAAGCCTTCACGATCGGGGAGCAGCCTGTGGACTGCACGCCGTTGAAAGTGACTCGTGCGTGACGCAGCAGTTCAGCATCCACCATTTCCTGGAATCCTTTATGAATCTTTGTCATGGTAGTTCCCGACCCCATGGGGATCACAAGGTGATCGGGCGTTTTCCAGTCGAGTTGCTCGGCAACCTCATAAGCGAGTGTCTTGGCACCCTCCGCATAATATGGCCTCAGGTTGACATTGATGAAACCCCAGTTCGAGTTGAGCATGATCTCGGAGCAAAGCTTATTAAGCTGCGACGGATCACCTTTTACGCCCAGCAGAATCGGGTCGTAAATATTGGTCGAAGAGAGGCGTATTTCATTTGAGCCGGCAGGTACGAAGATGTAGCTTTTCAGTCCGGATTTCGCCGCGTAAGCAGCAAGCGACTGCGCGAGGTTGCCTGTCGAGGCGCACGCGACAATTTCGAAATTCTGCTCGATCGCGCACGTCATGGCCACGCAGACCATCCTGTCCTTACATGAAAAAGTCGGGTTTATAGTATCATTTTTTATCAGCAGATTCTTTATGCCGAGTTCTTCACCGAGTCTTTCGGCTCGCTGGAGCGGGGTGAAACCTGGTGCAAGATCGACGTATTTCTCGGTCTGCGCAGGCAGAAACTCTTTATAGCGCCAGATATTCGCGGGTCCCTTGCGTATCCGTTTTTTTGTTACAAGTTTCTTTATCCTGGCATAATTATAATTTACATCCATCGGGCCGAAACAGACATCACACTGATTCTGCGCGATCATATCAACCGTGTTCCCGCATTCCCGGCATATCAAACCTGTTACATTCGACAACATACACCTCCACCTGACCGGCATCGCGCCGGTTGTTCACTTCTTTTCAATAAAATGATTCAACAGAATGAGTTTAAAATGAATTAGGCCGCTTGTCAATGAAACTGCCGTACGGATACTGAAGATTACTCATAATTATTGCGGAAAAAAAGCACCGGTAAACAGGCGTTTTCGTTGTAATATATTATTCGCAAAGATTCCGATTATTTTAGCCGGTATTTACTGAAAGTAGATAATATTATTATTACTCGACCACTGCTTTTCCGTTTTATCCGGCACTAGGAATTCGTTTTCGACAAGCGCGAAACAATACATTTTACCTTAGCCCGGATTGGTGAAATATGCGGGCTATGGACAATTGCAGCCGACCACAACCGAATCGGCTCTCTGCAATTGGCTCCATTGTTGATTATTAAGGTGTTCCATTATATCATAGTGGTAACCGGATTTTGAATAACCCGGAAGAGAGGACTGAAAATTGAACGTATATTCCGCAATACAGAGGCGGCGCTCGATTCGACGTTTTAAACAACAGAAAATCAGTGATTCGTCGCTTGTGAAAATGATAGATGCAGCAAGACTGGCACCCTCCGCGTCTAATATACAGCCGCTGGAATATATTGCTGTAAATGATAAAAAAACCTGCGCAGAGGTATTTCCATTGTTAAAGTGGGCGCGTCTTATAGAGGGCGGCGACACACCCGAAGAAGATAAGCGACCGGCAGCATATATCGTGGTTGTCATAAACAGGAACTTTCTTGCAAAGGGGGGACGCCACGAGGTCGGCGCTGCCGTGCAGAATATACTTCTCGCCGCACTCGAAGACGGCATCGGCTCATGCTGGGTCAGATCGTTTAATGCGTCAAAACTCTCAGAAAAACTTAATATCCCGGAATACTGCAAACCGGACAGCGTGATAGCGCTGGGGGTGCCCGCGGAATCGCCTGTAACCGAACCGGCGAAAAAACATAAGATGGAATACTGGCGCGACGAGCGCGGTCTGCTGCATGTCCCGAAACGCAAACTCGGCGACATCCTTCACAGGAAAAAATATATAAACTGAAGTTTTATTAAAGAAACACTGTTTTGGGCGAAGTTATATTTTACCGCGTCCGACCGCGACTGTCCCGGACAGCGGCGTCGGCGATTTTCCCGGCGAGTTCGACATTTAAACTGTGGCCGCTGCGGACGGCGACGATATGGCCCCTGATACGGGCACAGCCGATGAGACTCATGTCGCCGATCAGATCAAGCATCTTATGACGCGCGAATTCGTCGGGAAAACGCAGTTGTGACGACAATTTATCCTCATATATGACAACCGCGTTCTCGATGCTGCCACCTGCCGCGAGGCCCGCCTTGCGGAGCGCTTCCACTTCTTCTATAAACCCGAATGTGCGCGCGGGGGCAACCTGCGAAAGGTACGCTTCAGGCGTGCCGTCGAAGTGAAATATCTGTCTGCCAACCATCGGGTGGTCGTAGTCGAGGATATACGTCGCTTTAAAACTGTCGGCGGGGAGACACGTTACGTATACGCCGTTGATGCCCACCAGTATCTCCGAGGTCGGCTCGATGAATCTGCGCGGTTTGTCCAGTATTTCATGTCCGAGAGCCAGCACCGAGCGCGCGATCTGCGCGCCGCTTCCGTCGAGCGAGGGCGGTTCCTGCGAATCCATGACGATGGTCGCGTTGTCGATTCCCATGCCGTAGAGGGCCGAGAGTGTGTGCTCGACTGTGTATATACTGACTTTGCCGGAAGCGAGTTCGGTGTTTCTTGTTGTGCTTTTGACACTGGCGGTCACAGCTCGAATCTTTTTATTCTTATAGCGGAACACAAAACCGGTGTCCGCCGGAGCGGGTTCTATCCTGAGCCTGCATTCGCCGCCCTTGTGGAGGCCGACCCCCGCGCATTCGATCGGACCGGCGATGGTTCGCTGGTATTCATTTTCCATGTCTTTGGTTCCCTTAAGGTAAACAACGGGCCTGAAATAATATACACCGAACTATGGCAACGATGCAAACGAGCGAAATCGACATTGATGGATGCCTCACGAGTGATTCATACATAAAATGTCGCGAAACAATATTCTCTCAATCCAGCGACCGGTGGCCGTAAACTGTATATTCCTGTAAACAATGACACAGAAATGAGACAACTTGTACAAAAATGAGACAACTTGTGTATAAACGAGACACTGAGGCGATCCTGGCTAAAAAACTTATCGGCATAAAAAATCCCTCTATTCAAAGCTGTTGACCGTATCCTGTTTCCTGACATTCTCACCCGTTACAAACACGTTATTATCTGATAAGACCGGACTTTATCAACAACGTCTTTTCATCATTACATTTCATGTTTCATTAAATACCGCATTTGCGTTTTTATTTGATATATATGGCATGGCACTGAATTTGATATAAGAAAAGAAGAAAATCTTGCTGATACCGGGTACAACGGAACGAGAGGAGAGAGAAACCATGATAAACAATAAAAAACACATACTTGACAGAAGCGATGCGCCGGATACGAAAATAGTTTTTGATTATGATAATTGCGAAAAACAACTGAAAAAAATTGACGATCTCCTCACCGAACTGGACAGTATGATCACCATCAAATATGACGCTCTGGAATATAAGATTCCTGAAGCTGCGTGGTCCAATTCGGGCCTGAACGACAACCGGGGAATAGTGGGCGAGCTTGAACACATACTACGCCACATGCCTGCAGGCCCGATTCCCGGAAAACACGCGGCATGATTATAGCGGTTATCAATAGGAATTGCGTATGTGAAACGTGAAACAACATGATGTCATGTCAACTTTGTATCGACGTAATAATCGTAACTATACGTATGCAATTTTAAATAATAAATGCTATATGCTATCAGCATAGCAGGAACTTCGTAACGATTGTCCTGAACGGCTGAAATGACGCTGTTGTTAAACCTTTGTTTTTTGATGGGTGGGGGTTTACCGTGTGCAACTATACGTTTTTATTGTAGACAATCCTGAGTCCTTCGAGGGTCAGGAGAGGGGTTAGTTCTTCGATTGTTTCCGATTCGATGGCGATGAGTTGCGCGAGACCGCCGGTGGCGATGACTTTCGGGTTGCCGCCCATTTCTTTTTTTATGCGCCGCACTATGCCGTCTACCTGCCCCACGTATCCGTAGTAAATGCCGGATTGCATACTTTCGACGGTGTTGCGCCCGATAACTTTCTCCGGTTTTATCAATTGCACGCGGGAAAGTTTCGCCGCCATCCTGAAGAGCGCTTCCACGGATATGTTTATGCCGGGCGCGATGGCGCCGCCTAGATATTCGCCTTTTTCAGTGACGGCGCAGAAAGTGGTCGCCGTGCCGAAATCGACGATAATCAGCGGACCGCCGTATATCGAGTAGCCGGCAACCGCGTTTACTATCCGGTCCGCGCCGACTTCTTTGGGATTTTCATACTTAATGTTCAGCCCGGTCTTTACGCCGGGGTCGACGAAGAGGGCCTTGCATTTAAAATATTTCCATGCCATATGCGCAAGGTTGTCTGTGAGCGGCGGGACGACGGTGGAAATGATAACGTTGGTGATATCATCCTGCTTGATATTCGCATATTTGAGCAGTGAGATCACAAGGTTGCCGTACTCGTCGCTTGTGCGTGCGCGCGAGGTGGAAATGCGGAAGTGCGTTTTAAGGTTGTCGGCGTCGAACACACCGAAAACGATATTCGTGTTTCCTACATCCAGTACGAGCAGCATGTTTCATCTCCTGAAAACTCTTTGTCCGATTTGTCCGATAAGAACCTGCGGCGCCTCTGTTTCAGACAAAGTCCAGTCCGATGTCCAGGGCGTCGGGCGAGTGTGTGAGCGCGCCTACAGAGATCACGTCGACACCGCACATCGCGATCTGCGTGACGTTTATCATGCCGACATTTCCCGACACTTCGACAATCGCGCGACCGTCGATCAGCGCTGCCGCTTCTTCTATTTCCTTCAGCTTCATATTGTCGAGCATGATGATGTCCGCGCCGGCGTCCAGCGCTTCCCTCACCTGGTCTATGTCGGATGTTTCGACTTCGATGGTCAGTGTGTGGCCCCTGTTTTCTTTAGCTTTTTCGACGGCTTTCGCCACGCTGCCGACCATGGCGATGTGGTTGTCTTTTATGAGTATGGCGTCGCTGAGACCGAAGCGGTGGTTGCGACCGCCGCCCGCGCGAACGGCGTATTTATCGAGCAGGCGCAGGCCGGGTGTTGTCTTGCGCGTGTCGACGACCACCGCTTTTGTGTTGCGCACGGCCCGCGCGAATTGATAGGTGAAGGTGGCTATGCCGGACATGCGCTGAAGAAAGTTGAGCGCCACCCGTTCGCCTGCCAGCACCGAACCGGCCCGGCCTTTTATCGTCGCGAGTGTCGCGCCCTTCCTCACGAGTTCGCCTTCTTCGACGCCCGCCTCGAATTCTATCGACGGGTCGATGCGTTCGAAGACCGTTTTCATGATGAACAGGCCCGCGATGACGCCGTCTTCCCTGTTTGTCGCCACAGCGACACATTCCCGGTCGGCGACGCCGAGATATTCGGAAGTGACATCGCCGTGCCCGACATCTTCCTCGATGGCGCGGTCGATTATGCCAAGGTATTGTGATCGCGAAGGCAGGTTCATGTTCCGATTTTCACCTTCGAGAATATTTTTTTCAGCGTGGCGATAGCGGAAAGGTATGCCAGCGCGCTTGTTTTTGGATTCGACGCCGAGGCGTGGTTTTCGACCTTGATCGTTATCCTGCCGAGGCTGCTTACCATGTCGATCTCGTGTATGTTGACGTTGACGCCGGGGTCGGCCAGCAACCTGACTTTGAGAGAACCGTTGAGCGACGAGGCGAGCCCGAGCGCTGTCGAGACATTGACGTTTTTCGGGAAATGTTTTATCGCTTCAGCGGGTGAACCCTCGAATACGACCAGCGGTTCGGTGAGGCTGTCGACATCTATGCCACGCTCTTCGAGATAGGGCACACCGCGGAGGCCGGCGGGCGGTTTTCGCGTGGTGAGCGTGAGCGATTCGATGCCGTAGTCGGCATAAGCCTGTATCCCGTCCAGACCACACACGGCACCGCTGGGCACATAGAGTCTGGAATGCGAATTGCGGAACCGCTCGAAGTGGTTGGCGGTCAGGCCGCCGATGCTCATGGTCATGAGGTCCAGGCCTTTTTCGATGCAGAGATCGACGAGCGGAGCGACCGCGCCCACCGACGCGCACTCGACGAGCATGGCGCAGTTTTCGGCCATCTCGACCGGTTAGACGACGCCGGGGCGCGGCGTGAGCGACGAAGCCAGTTTTTCGGCGGCCGCGCTGTCGATGTCCCAGATACCAATGAGTTCAGGCCCCACTTCGCCGCGTGTTATCGCTCCCGCTATCTCCGTGCCGATAGCGCCGCAGCCGACGAGGCCGATTCCTTCTGTTTCTTCAGACATATTCAAGCATCCGTTCTAATGATTTTATTGCTTTGCTCCCTGTTTCAGGATCGACCTCGACCTCTGTTTTCATCTCCTCGAGCGACCACAAGACCTTCTCGAGTGTCGTCTTCTTCATGTTCGGGCATACGCACCGCGACGAGGGCACGAAGAATTCCTTGTCCGGGTATCTTTTGCGCAACACGTGCAGCATGCCGACTTCGGTGCCGATGATGAAGCGTTTCGCGCCGGACGCGCCGGCGGCGGTTATCATCTGGCTCGTGCTGCAAATATGGTCGGCGATGTCGAGTATTTCCGTTGTACATTCGGGGTGTACGATGACTTCGGCGTCGGGCATCTTCGACTTCATTTTCTCGATGTCTTCGAGCATGATGTGCCTGTGAGTGGGGCAGTAGCCCGCGGCGAGTATGAGTTCGCGGCCCGTGACACGCTGTGTGTACTCGCCGAGATGCCTGTCGGGCACGAATATTATCGGCTTATCGGTGTCGAGGTTTTTTACAATTTTGATGGAGTTCGCCGACGTACAGCACACATCGCTTTCGGCCTTGACTTCGACGTGCGAGTTGACGTAGCAGACAACCTTCGAGCCGGGGTTTTCGGCTTTCATGCGCCGAAGTTCTTCGACATCCACCATGTCCGCCATCGGGCAGCCGGCCTTCGCGTCGGGCATCAGCACTGTGCGCTCCGGGTTGAGAATCTTCGCTGTTTCGGCCATGAACTGAACGCCGCAGAAGACTATAACCTCGCAGTCCGCTTTTGTGGCGATTCTTGCGAGTTCGAGGCTGTCGCCCTGGTAATCCGCAATATCCTGAACGTCGGGCAACTGGTAGTTGTGCGCCATGATTATCGCCCTGCGCTCGACTTTCAACTTGTTGATTTTCTCTACTAAAGGATCTTTCACTTTAAATTCTCCTACTCGAAAGTATGTGTTTTTTCACGCGCACAGTATTGTAAGTACCAACGCATTTGTTTCAATAGTTATGCTGAAAATTATCCGGTGCCGGAGATAATTTCGAGGTGTGACTTGAAGCCGGGTTCTTCGTCGATGATGCTGGTAATCCTGTTGTCGTCGTCGACGAGCAACACACGTGGTTTGAAGTCTGCGAGTTCTTTTTCATCTATCATGCAGTATGCGATAATAATGACCTTGTCGCCCTTCTGTACGAGCCTTGCCGCCGCTCCGTTGAGGCACACGTCGCCGGACTCGCCGTCGGGCGATGCGATGACGTAGGTTTCGAGGCGCGCACCGTTGTTGATATTGACGATCTGCACCTTCTCATAAGGCAGAAGATGCGCTTCCTCCATCAGCTTTGTACATAGCGTGATGCTGCCCACATAGTTGAGATCGGCGCCGGTCACCGTGGCGCGATGGATTTTCGATTTGCAGAAATGTCTGAACATCGGTGGCCTCCTATATAATGATATTGTCGATCAGTCTCGCTTTGCCCAGGTAAGCCGCGACGGCTATCAGCGTGCCCGCCGCCACATCGCTAACCGGATCGAGTGTTTCCGTACTCACCGCTTCCACGTAATCTATCTTCACGTGTTCCGAGGAGTTCAGCCTGTCGCGAATCCCCCGCTTGATACTTTCGGCGTCTGTTTCTCCACCGCTTATCTTTTCTTTCGCTTCCGCTAGCGACCGGCTGAGCAGAACCGCCGCGCCGCGCTCCGCGCGCGTCAGGTACACGTTGCGCGAACTCATCGCCAGGCCGTCCCCCTCACGCACGATGGGCATAGGCACAAGTTCGAGGTTCATGTTCAAGTCGCGGACCATCTTTTGCAGCACGAGATACTGCTGCGCGTCCTTGAGTCCGAAATACGCGCGGTCGGGCCGGCATATATTGAACAGTTTGCAGCATATTGTCGTCACGCCCCGGAAATGCACAGGCCTGCTCGCGCCGCACAGCAGCGACGACCAGTCTTCAACTTTCACATAAGTTTTGTATCCGCCGGGGTACATGTCGTCGTTGGCGGGGCGGAAAATGTAGTCGACTCCGGCTTCTTCCGCCATATTTTTATCACGCTCGAAATCGCGCGGGTAAGCGTCGAGGTCTTCATTCTGTCCGAACTGTGTTGGATTGACGAAAAGGGTGACGATAGTGACATCGTTGTCTTCCACGCTCCGCCGCATAAGCGAGAGGTGTCCTTCGTGGAAGTAGCCCATCGTGGGCACCAGCCCGATGGTTTTTCCATCCTGTTTCAGTGTCGCGGCGGTCTTTTGCATTTCTTCCACCGCCGGTATCGTCCTGATCATTTCTTCTTTCCCTTTTTGTTGCCTTCGAGTTTATTTATAACACTGTCGCTGATAACGAATGAGTGTTCAGTGCCGGGATAATCGACAGATTTCACCTGTTTGATGTAACTTTTCACACCGCGCCTCATGAGTTTGCCCGCCTGTGCGAAAACCTCGACGAACTTCGCCGGTTTGCGGTCGAGCAGTCCCATCATGTCGTGGAACACGAGCACCTGTCCGTCGCAGTGCGGGCCGGCGCCGATCCCGATAGTCGGAATATGAAGCTTTTCGGTAATCACCTTCGCCAGCTTCCACGGCACGCATTCGAGCACCACCATGCCCGCGCCCGCCGCCTCGAGTGCCAGCGATTCGTCGAGTATGTTTTTCGCCTGCTCGAACGCTTTGCCCTGCACCTTGTAGCCGCCCATCGCGTTCACCGACTGGGGAGTCAGGCCGAGATGACCGCACACGGGGATACCGCAATCGACGACAGCACGAACGACACGGCATATATTTTCGCCGCCGCCCTCGAGTTTCACGCCGTTGCAGCCGGTTTCCTTCACCGCGCGCCCCGCGTTGCGCACCGCTTCCTCGACACTCACCTGGTATGACATAAAAGGCATGTCGAACAGTACGAAAGCACGCTCGACACCGCGCATCACAGCGGCTGTGTGGTGAATCATGTGTTCCATCGTTACGGGAAGTGTGTCGTCGAAGCCGAGCATTACGTTGCCAAGCGAGTCGCCCACGAGAATGGTGTCGACCCCGGAGCTGTCGACGATTTTAGCTGTCGGTGCGTCGTAGGCCGTCAGCATCGTGATCTTTTCGCCGCCGGCCTTCATCTCGTTCAGTGTTGAAATCGTTACCTTCATATCGAGCCCGCCGATCCGGTTTACGCCGCTGCGACGGGCCATAAAAAAATATGCCTTCCAATAACAGGAAGGCATACGCGTTTTTCGGTTCGCTATAAATTGTCTTCCTGTCTCGGGCTCGTCGAGAAGCTCCAAGCAGTACTTTTCAATAAAAACCAAGTATTACCTTAACCATATTATGGTAATTTTTCAACAATTTGCAAAGAAAAATCCGTGGCGGTCTTCAATTCATTGAAGAGAGAGGAAATTGTTTTGCCGTCGGGCAACTTCCAGTCGGGCGCAACTTCTACGAGCGGCGCCAGGACAAAAAGACGTTCGGCGAACCGTGGATGGGGGATGACGAGGTCGGGTGTGTCGAGAGTCAGCCGCCCGTAAAGTAATATGTCAATATCTATAGGGCGCGGACCGAAGTGGACGCCGTGCAGGTCGCGGCCCATGTCCTGCTCGATCTTTTTCGCGAGGCGGAGCAGTGCGTGAGGTTCGAGAGCGGTCTGTACGAGGGCCGCGGCATTTATGAAATCGCCCTGTGGCGGCCCGCCCACCGGCGAAGTCGCGTAGTATGACGAATGGCGCACTATCTCGACACCCGCGCACTCGAGCGCCGCAGCAGCAGACTCGATATTGCCCCTGCGCTCCCCAAGATTCGACCCGAAAGCAAGTATTGCCGTTTTCATCTTTCTCCTTCAATAAATAACAATATCATATCGAGCCAATTGCAAAATTCTGATTCTGCTACGGTCGGTTACTATTGTCCATAGCTGCGTTGTCGGCATAAAATCGTCCTCGGCGTACTCTACAAGTACGCCTGCGAGGATTCTACCCCTCCGCCTTGCTCTGAACAATTTCACTCGACTTCGCTACGAACATAATTTTGCAATTGGCTCTATCGGAATCAAAATACACGTAGATGCGCTTACCCCGGATTTCTCACAAAGAAATCCGGAAAATCACGATAACGCCTGTTCTACTGCGTTGCGACGGCGTTTCGGGATCGGTCATATACCAGCATTTTACGCAAGAGACCGGCTGCTCCCTCACCACTCACTTGCCGCGCCTTGTATTACAGGCATTCTTCCTATTTTTGGCCCGCATTGGTGCAATATACGGGCTACTTGTCGTCGAGAGCTTCGACGCCGGGAAGTTTTTTGCCTTCGAGCATCTCAAGAGACGCGCCGCCGCCTGTGGAAATGTGTGTAAACCGCTCCGAAAGCCCCATCTTCTTTATGGCTGCCGCCGAGTCGCCGCCCCCGACTATTGATACGCAATCGGTCTGCGCGATCACTTTCGCGCACTCGAGTGTGCCGCTCGCAAAGGCGTCAAACTCGAACACTCCCATCGGACCGTTCCATACGATTGTTTTGCAACCTGCTATATTGTCTGCGAACAGCTTCACTGTTTCCGGGCCGATATCAAGCCCCATCCAGTCCTCCGGTATGTCGTCGACCGTGCAGACTTTATGTTCGGAGTCGAACCGGAATTCTTTTGCCGTTACGACATCAACGGGAAGCACGAGGTCGACATTCTTCTCTTTCGCGAGTTCGAGCAGGCGTTTCGCGGCGTCGACTTTTTCATCTTCGACAATCGACTTGCCTGTTTCCTTACCCTGCGATTTGAGGAATGTGAATGCCATGCCGCCGCCGATGATGATCCCGTCGACGACGTCGAGCAGGCGCTCGATGACCATTATTTTATCTGAAACTTTCGCGCCGCCCATCAGTGCTATAAAAGGCCGACGCGGGTTTTCGAGCGTATTTTCAAGGTAGTCGATTTCTTTTTTCAGCAGGTATCCGGCGACGGCAGGTGAGAGGTATTCGGTAATGCCCGCTGTGGACGCGTGTGCGCGGTGGGCCGTGCCGAACGCGTCGTTTACATATATTTCAGCAAGTGCCGCGAGTTGCTTTGCGAACCCGGGATCGTTCTTTTTTTCGCCCGCGTGAAAACGGAGATTCTCGAGCAGAAGTATTTCGCCCGGCTTGAGATTGTCCGCCAATGTTTCGACTTCGGGGCCGACGCAATCCGGAGCAAAAGAAACGCCGGTGTCGAGCAATGTTGCCAGGTGTTCGCCGACCGGCTTTAGACTTAACGACGGGGCGGGCTCACCTTTTGGTCTGCCGAGATGGCTCATGAGTATGAGCGACGCGCCGTGTGAGAGGATATATTTTATGGTGGGCAGCGCGGCACGCACACGCAGGTCGTCCGTGATGTTTCTGTCGTCGTCGAGCGGCACATTGAAGTCCACCCGCGCTATGACGCGCCTGCCGGAGAAGTCTACGTCTTCAATCGTCATTTTTTTCAACATAATTATGCCCTCCTGGGAGAAACGGGGAGCCGCGACCGGGCTCCCCGATTATTCACATTGCCCGCATATTGCAGGCGATACCGCTGGAGTATACCGAACAGGATAAGGCATGGGCCGATCCTGTTCGATGATTCTACACAACTACACAATCCGCTGTCAGAGCGACTTGCCGACATACACCGCGAGGTCGCCGAGCCTGGTCGAGTATCCCATTTCATTGTCGTACCACGAAACGACTTTGATATGGTTGTCGCCGAGCATCTGGGTGAGCGCGGGGTCGAAGATCGACGAGAACTTGCAACCCTTGAAATCCATAGAAACCAGGGGAACTTCCTCGTATTTGAGAATGCCCTTCATCGGGCCGTCGGCTGCTGCTTTCATGGCGGCGTTCATCTCGTCGACTGTAACTTTTTTGCTCGTAACGACGGCGAGGTCGACGACTGAGACCGTCGGTGTCGGCACGCGCATGGCATAGCCGGTGAGTTTCCCCTTGACTTCGGGGATGACTTCGCCGACGGCCTTTGCGGCACCGGTCGTCGTCGGAATAATCGAGAGAGCGGCCGCGCGCGCGCGCCGCAGGTCCTTGAACTGCATGTCGAGAATCTTCTGGCCGTTTGTGTACGAGTGGATCGTGCACATGAGGCCGGTTTCGATGCCGAAGTTGTCCAGGATGACTTTTGCAATCGGAGACAGGCAATTCGTGGTGCATGACGCATTGGAGATGATGTGGTGGTTCGCCGGGTCGTACTTGTCCTGGTTGACACCCATGACAATCATGATGTCCTGGTCTTTGCCCGGTGCCGAGATGATGACTTTCTTCGCGCCGCCTTTGATGTGGAGCGCCGCCTTTTCGCGTTCCCGGAACAGGCCTGTGGATTCGATGACGATGTCCACACCGTCGTCGCCCCAGGGCAGGTCCGACGGGTTTCGCTCGGCGTGAACTTTTATTTTCTTTCCGTTCAGGATCAGTTCGCCGTCACCCGCGCTTACGTCGGCGTCGAGAATGCCGTAGTTCGAGTCGTATTTCAGCAGGTGAGCGAGTGTCGCCGCGTCTGTCAGGTCGTTGATGGAAACGATGTCTATTTCGCTGTTTCCGAGTGCCGAGCGTGTGAAGTTGCGGCCGATTCTTCCAAATCCATTAATTCCTACTTTAACTGCCATATCTGTCCTCCCGTTTGCTGGATTCTGTTATTTTCCCTGAACTAATATAATACATCAAATTCCTATCTGCATCAGTCTTTCGCGAAATTTTTCCACATCATAGAGCAGAATGTTCTGCACGGAATCCGGCGACGTTTCCCTCGCTATCTTCATGATGCAGGCGGCGAGTTTGTCGGGATCGTGCCTTACGAGTTGCTCTTCGCTGATAAGGTCTTCCATAACGAGGCGGCTGATTCCCAGCCGCTCGAGGTTTTCCCGGTCCACTTCGACCGGTTCCGCGCCTTCGGCCCTGTACTTTGCCAGCAGGCGCGAAGGATACTTATTATTGAGAACGATGTAGTCTATGGATTTTTTGCCGAGCAGTTTTACGATCTGCGCCGCATGGTCGGAAGCGGAATATCCGTCGGTCTCGCCCGGCTGGCTCATGACATTGCATACATATACTTTTGGCGCGGGCGTGCGCCTCAGGGGCTGGAGCAAATCTTTCACAAGCAGGTTGGGAATGATGCTGGTGAAGAGCGACCCCGGGCCGATGACGACAAGGTCGGCATCCATAATCGCTTCGACAGCCTCGGGGAGCGCCCGGCCGTCGGCCGGAGAGAGGAACACCCTGCTGACCGCCGCCGGTGAGCTGGTGATGCTCGATTCGCCCCGTATTATCGTACCGTCCTTCATCTCCGCGCAGAGCGTCACGCGCTCGAGCGTGGAAGGAAGCACCCTGCCGCGCACGGCAAGAACTTTGCTCAGTTCCTTCACCGCCTGGTAGAAGTCGCCGCCCTTGAGCTCCGTCATAGCCGCCAGAAGCAGGTTGCCTACCGAGTGCCCCTTGAGCGAGCCGGTCGACTCGAACCTGCATGAAAAGAGTTCGGCTACCGCGGTTTCCGAATCCGCAAGGGCCGCGATGCACTGGCGCACGTCGCCGGGCGGCAGGATGTTGAGTTCGTCGCGCAGGCGCCCCGAACTGCCGCCGTCGTCGCTGACTGTCACGATGGCCGATATGTTCGATGAATATTTTTTCAGTCCGCGCAACAGCGAGTGAAGACCCGTGCCGCCGCCGATCACCACTATCTTCAGTCCCTTTCCCAGTATCATATCGCGGTACAGCATGTCGATAAGCAATGAATCGTCTCCCGGCATGAACAGCTTGAGTATTCTCTTGTTGAGGCGCCGGAGACCGTATATGAACAATGCTATACCGATGATCGACAGAGAGATGCCGAACACACCCTGGCGCACATAAGAGGTGATAAAAAAATAGAATCCGCGCGGGATGTTTTTACCGATGACGAAAACCATACCGAGGCTGAAGATAAGCACTCCAGCTATAATAATGGCTACCCAGCGCTTTATGTTCAGCCCGGGTAGAAACCATCTCCACTGTTTCATATAATCACGTCCCGTTTTGGAACTGTATACTCTTATGAGCCGCTTGTGAAAGTCTGATTCTACTGTGACCGGCTGCAATTGCCCCGAACTGCGCGGTCTCGTTTCTTTTGCAAGCGGCTCGAATATTTCAGTCGCCGGTCGCGATATCCCTGTGCCTGACATGTACGTTGTAGCCGTTCTGTGTCAGGAACCTCGCGAGTTCGATGGAAAGCACGACAGACCTGTGGTGTCCGCCTGTGCAGCCGATAGCGATCACGACGTTGCTCTTGCCCTCCGCGATGGTGTGCGGGAGCACAAACAACATCATCTCTTTAACCTTGTCGAGGAACTCGACCGCTGTCGGACTGGCCATGACGAATGTGGACACCTCGTCGTCTTCCCCGGTCAGCCCCTTGAGTTTTTCCTCGTAATACGGGTTGGGCAGGAAACGAACGTCAAAGACGAAATCGACGTCCATGGGAACGCCGTGTTTGTAGCCGAAAGAGACGACTGCGACAGTGATGTTTCCCTCGTTTTCGCCGCCCGCAATAATCGAGTTCAGTTTCTTTTTCAGTGCCCACAGATTCATTTTTGTTGTGTCGATATACAGGTCGGCGCGGTCTCTGAGTTTTTTCAGTCTCTTCCGTTCGGAGCGGATGCCGTCGAGGGTGCTGCCCGCTTCGCCCGCGAGTGGGTGCTGCCGCCTGGACTCTTTATACCTGCGGATAAGGACTTCGTCCGAAGTGTCGAGGAAAATGATGGAGTATTTGTAGTCGGCCTGGTCGAGGGCGTCGAGAGCCTTGAAAAGATCGTCGA
The DNA here is from genome assembly GCA_024278215.1 of bacterium. Taxonomy (GTDB): domain Bacteria; phylum UBP15; class UBA6099; order UBA6099; family JAJRTR01; genus JAJRTR01. Next base: position 61,116 of record JAJRTR010000111.1, on the reverse strand, counting down.
AAAACTCGCCTCCGCGAATATCGATCACGAGCGATACTTTGTCGATCTTGCGCGTCGAATTCGCGCACAACTCGGCGAAATGCGGAATCAGTGCGGGCGGCAGATTGTCCATACAATAGAAACCCATGTCCTCCATACACTTGTTGGCGAATGTTTTCCCCGCCCCGGAAAGGCCTGTGATAATGTTGATGCTAAACATTTCCCTCCGCTTTCGTGTATCCGAATTTCTGAAGTTTGTCGAACAGCCCGCCCGCTTTCGCGTGGCCGTTGTCGAGTGCGTTTTGAACGTATCTCGCAAGCACGTCCACCTCGATATTCACTTCGTCGCCGGCCCTGCGATTCCTCAGTGTCGTGTTCTCGACCGTGTGTGGTATCAGGTGGAGCTTGAAACGACCGTTCTCGACTTCCCCCACTGTGAGGCTGATCCCGTCGACTGTGACAGAGCCTTTCGCCGCGATGAAAACGGCGAGTTCGCGGGGGAAACTTATTGCCACAGTTACTTCAGTCGTTTTCTTCTCGATGGCCGCTATGCGCCCGACCGCATCCACGTGGCCGGTGACGATATGACCGCCCATCTTTCCACCAAGACGCAGGGACGGCTCGAGGTTTACACTGTCCGACACTTTCCTTTTAGACAGCGTAGTGAGCCGGAATGTTTCCTCGCCCACATCCATTTTCATCGACGCGCCTTCAATGGACGTTACCGTGAGGCACACACCGTCGACGGCGACACTGTCTCCCGGCTCCGCGCCTGCCGCTGTTTCAGGCCCTTCGATGCGCAATTCCAGCGACTGCCCTTTGCGCCTGATCTCCTTAAGTTTTCCTGTTTCCGTAATGATTCCTGTAAACATTTTACTACTGTTCCCGTTTATGTTTTTGTAAGTGATGTAACTATTCAATTAAGTATATCCGGCAATCCTGCCTGTGTCACATCGGCGTGGGAAAAACATATTATGAGAAACGGAGGTTGTTCGACGCGGATATCTGCTGGAGCGACGGGTAGGCGAAAGGCTCCGCGGCACGGCTGTTCACAAGGTTTACCGCCGACACGGCAAATGTGCAGGCTTCGGCAAGAGGGTATTCCGCACAAAGGCAGTAAGACAGCGCCGCCGTAAAAATCTCCTCTGCCTCGGGCGCAATCGGCGAGTTGCTTTGCGGCGCGGGGAAAAACATCGACTCGTTGAGTTTGGACGAGCAGGCCGCGCCGAAACGCCCAAGATAGATGATTGCCGCTCCGGGCCCCAGCTTGAGAAAAATGTTCAGTGCCTCCTCCGCTGTCGAAAGCGTCTCGGGCCGCGATTTCGTCAGGGCTTCGGACTCGGACACGCCGGCAAGAACGATGTCGGCTTTTGAAAGCAGGCTCGGTCTCACCCTGTCCGCGGGTGCGGGAATCGCGAGTACCGGCACATCGAAATGGTGGGCAATATCTATTGAAAATCCAAACACGTCTTCCGACACATCCGCCAGCAGAACCAGCAGCTGGCATGAAGAAATCATGGCTTTGCCGTTTATGAGGGGGTTCCGCGACATGTTGCGGCCCGCGCCGGGCGCCACGACACGGAACTTAGCGCCTGCCGTGTCCCGGAAGATGTGGATAATCCCCGTCGGGTCGTCCGACCTCTCGACGTAATCCACATTGATGCGTTGCTTGCTGAGGTCTGCGAGCACGCCCGCCCCGTGCGCATCGAGGCCGACATTAGTGAAAAGGAAAACCCGGCATCCCAGCCTGGAGAGCGCCGAGCAGATATTCGTGGCGCGGCCTCCCGGCCTGCTCTCTATCGGGTCGGCGAATAGCGTATCGCCGGGCGTCGGCAATCGCGGTAGCGACATCGTCAACTCGATGTCCGCGCTCCCGACCACTGCTATATGCGGTTTGGGTTCGGATTTCAATCTCATTCTATTGTCTCGAACAGATTTCGGAGTACCGGCGCGGCGTCATCGTTTGATCTTTCCGGTGTCGAAAGCTTTCGTAAACGCTTTGACGACAAGCGGGTCGAACTGGCTTCCTGCCAGCGTGTTAACCTTGCCCCGTGCCGATTTCGGGTCCATCGGTTTCCTGTAGGGTCTCGGCGAGCACATGGCGTCGAATGCGTTGCTGATGCCGAGTATCTTGCTGATAAGCGGAATCTGCTCGCCCTTCAAGCCTTTCGGGTATCCTTTCCCGTTGTAGTATTCCATGTGGTAGAGGATCGCGGGCACGGCGTAGTCGAGCATCTTTATGCCCTGCAGAATCTTCGCGCCGAACAGCGGCTGCATCCTGATAGCTTTCATTTCCGGCTCGGCCAGTTTACCCGGTTTGGTGATTATGCCATCGGGAATCTGCAACCTGCCGATGTCGTGGAGGAAGCCGGATATTTGTATCTTTTCGATCTCGCCCGGTGGTAGTCCCAGTTCGCGCGCGATTGCTACGGAATATGTCGACACTCTCACAGAATGGCCGATAAAGAACTTGTGGCGCGAGTCGATAACTTTAACAAGCGCCATTACGACATTAAGGAACAATTCTTTGTTTGATTGCAGAAGTCTGGCATTCTCGATAGCGACAGCCGCCTGGCCCGCCAGCGCCACCATGTAATCGACATCGTCATCTTCGAAGTATTCTTTATCGAGAGCGTTGATAATCTGGATAACGCCCGTCGTCTGCCTTTTATATTCAAGCGGGACGCATACGATGGATTTGGTCCTGTATCCGGTTTTCTTGTCATAGTCGGAATTGAAGCGGCTGTCCTCATAAGCGTCCTTGACAAGTTGGGGTTTCCCTTTCTGGGCTACCCACCCCGCGATGCCCACACCGAGAGGAAGCCTGATTGTCTTTATCTTCTCGCCGGCTTCGCCCTGGGCGGTCTCGATGTACAGTTCGTTCGCTTTCCTGTCCAGCAGAAACAGGGAACTGGCATCGGCGCGCATTACCTTTTTCGCGGCTTCCATGATAACCTGCAACAGTTCGTGCAGGTCGTTGATCTGCGTGATTTCCCTGGACACCTGGAGCAGTGTGTTGAAGCGTTTGACCTTCGCCTCCGTCGATCTGAGCGCGGCGGCTTCGCCCGCCAGACTCGCCGCCTGCTCAGCCATTATCAGCGCCAACTCCATATCTTCGTCGGTGAAGCTCAGCCCGTCTTTCTTGTTCAGCACCCCGATTACACCTATAAGCTTGCCCTCGGCATTCATCGGAACTGCTATCATATTCCTTATTTCAACATTGCAGAATGGCCCGAAGTCAGGCGAATAACCGGGGTCCGAGGAAGGCGAGTTTACGATCCTCTCAGCGCCCGAGCAGTATACCTCGGACAAAATCCCCTTCGCCATAGGCCACTCATTGCCGACGAGCGTCTTCTTCAGTCCCGACAACACACGCACCGTCAGGTTCTCTCCCTCGAGCACTTCCTTCGTCAGCATGATACTCGATTCGGCGGTTGTCACCATGTTGATAAGATCGAGTATATACTTCAGGATGTTGTCCAGCTTCGGTGTTGTATTCATCACCGATATAAGCTGTTTAAGAAGATCGTTTTTTCTTTGAAGCAGAAAGTTTTCAGCGCTTAAGTCAGACACGCGAACCTCCGATTACAATCTTTAATTTGTTAACTCCGGGATTACATGAATCCCCCCATCATTTTTGTGCTGATATTTGCTTTATTATTCGGATTATACCCGAAACTGCACACTTACAACAATCATGCGGATTTTTTTCAGACTGAAATTCGGGTTCAAAACAATTATTTTCCGCACTACCGAACCGATCGCAACCGACCGCGAAGGAACCGGAATTTTGCAATCTGCCCACTGCTACCATTATAATATCCATCACTTATCATTTTTTTGTTGCATTTCAGTGAAGTTCCCGGTTTGCTGTTACGCTCACTTTCAAAACAGCTTTTGTCCTGCCCGGCTCGAGCCGGAATCTCTGGTCGATGCGCCGACCGATTATCCACATAATATCGCCCCCGCACACCAGTAGCGGCACTTGCCCGCGCCGGTTCCTGTCGACTTTTTCATCCACAAAAAAATCCGACAATTTTTTCGCATGATCCATCCCAAGCGGTCGGAAACGGTCGCCTTCGCGAGGAAATCTTATTGCAAGGTCGCGGCCCCCGATGCGTTCGGCGTCGAAGTATTCGGTCATCCTGTCGCCGTTCGACATCATTTCCACAGAAAAAGGCAGTGTGCAAATATCAAGGTTCAGCCCGGCTTCGGGAATCATGCAGCGGCCATCCTTCAAGGGTATAACGAATTCTCCTTTTATCGGCGGTGGTTTCCCGCCGGACATCGAAAACACGAGTTCGCGGTATCTTTTCGTTACGGTTATCCCACCCGGCAGTGTGGCGGAAATACCCGCGTCGCTCCTGCCGATCATTTCACAGATTTCATCGACATGCACGCTTTCGAGCCTTCCGCCGCCCACGGCGTCGCTCAGATCGTACAAGGCTATAAGGATAACACGGGACAATACGGCGCTGTGCAATCGGCGCAGTTTGCCTGTATCGAGTTCGATCTCACCTTCCGTTTTCTTCAGCACGGCATCGGAATAAATCTTCTCCGCCGCACCGTCAAGATATTCGCAGTCTCTGCGGAAGTTCGCGGCCATTTTCGCAAGTGTTCCGCGCAGTTGTGGGTTGTATTCCTTTTCAAGCGCCGGTATAAGCCTGTGTCGAATCCTGTTGCGCAGATATTTCTCGTCCCAATTTGTTTCATCCGTCCGAAATTCGAGTTTATTGTCGGCGCAGTATGCCTCGACTTCATTTCTCGCAACGTACAGTAGTGGTCGGACAATATTTCCATTCACAGGCCTTATGCCGGCGAGGCCGGTAACAGTCGCACCTTTGAGAAAACGCATAAGCACAGTTTCCGCCTGGTCGTCGAGCGTATGTGCCGTGGCGATGCGTGCAGCGTTCGTCTCGAGTGCAACCCTGTTGAGAAACTCATAACGCGCCGACCTGAGCGCCGCCTCGGTCGCGACCGCCCCGTCCGGCATCTTCACATCGACGCCTATTCGCCCGATCCTGTAATCGAGGCCCATCTCCAGCGCTTTGCACTTTGTGAATTCCGCGTCGGCATCGGCGGCAGGCCCGCGCAGGCCATGGTTGAGATGTGCGACAATAATGTCGCCCGCGAACTCGTTTTTAAGCACGTCCAGCGCGTGCAGCATACATATCGAGTCCGCACCGCCCGACACGGCCGCCACAACACACTCGCCGCGCTCAAACAGCTCGAAGCGCACGCAGACCTCGCGTATTCGTTGCAACACTGTGCTTGTTATATTGTTCATTTCGGTTGATTCTGATTTATATGGACATGTAACGCCAAACCCACGCTACAGCCAGCCGCCGAGCAACCTGCCGAGGAGCGTGTGCCCATCGTGTATGGAAATACCCGTCGCGGCAGCTTCCTTTTCGCAATAAGCGGCAGCGCGTGTTTCCGGCAGGCTCACACCTGCGGCAAGCGCGATAAATGGAACCGGGTTCGTCGTATGAGTCCGCAACCGCAGGGGCGTGGGGTGGTCGGGGAGAATAAACAACACATATTCGGGATACTTCATTATCGCTTCCACAAGCGGAGCGACGACAAGGCTGTCCAGACGCCTTATGCCTTCAATCTTCAGGTCGGGATCACCGATATGGCCCGCTTCGTCGGGCCCTTCGAGGTGGATCAGCGCGAAATCATTTTTTTCGAGAATATCGAGCGTCGCGCTGACTTTCCCCTCGTAATTTGTGTCCACAAGCCCGGTGGCGCCCTCGACGGAGACAGCGTCCAGACCGGCGACAGTGCCGAGTCCCTGTACAAGATCGACTGCCGACACAACACCGCCACCGAGCCCGTATTTCTCTTTGAACGGCGTGATTTACGGCAGGCCGCCGCCGCTCCACGGCCATATCGAGTTCGCGGACCTTTTGCCCTTTTCACGGCGTGCTTTATTCACTGGATGATCCGCCAGAATCGCCCTCGACCTGCTCATTATCTCCCGCAGATTGTCCGAACCACCGCCGCAGGGAAGGAAGTCCGCCCAGCGTTCGTCCATGTGGTCGTGGGGCGCACTGGTCGACACACGCGAGAAATCGCCGCGTCCGACAAGCAGGTTCCTGAAACTCACACCGTGATGAAACTGAAAGGAATCACTGTCGAGTTGTTGCTTGAGTGTTTCGATAATTTCCCCGGATTCTTCAGTAGTGATGTGCCCCGCGCTGTAATCGAGGAGTTTGCCGCCGTCAAGAGAAATGAGATTACAGCGGAAAGCCGTTTCTTCCGCGTCGATTTCGACACCCATGCTGACCGCTTCGAGAGGGCCGCGCCCCGTGTAATAAGCAGCCGGGTCGTACCCGAGAATCGACATGATAGCGACATCGCTGCCCGGCTCCATTCCGTCAGGCACATTGTTGGTGAGGCCGACAGTGCCCCTGCGGGCGAGGTCGTCCATAACCGGAGTTTCGGCCACTTCCATCGGGGTTTTCCCACCGAGAGCCGCCACAGGTTCGTCCGCCATTCCATCGCCTATTATTACAAGGACTTTCTTCATATCCAGGATTCCGTTCAGGTGTGTTGTTTCAGGAATCGAACACCCTGAGGGCGGTCGATATTGTCTCCACGCATTTAAGGTCTTTAAGCTGCTCGAGCGCCTTCGCCATATTGCCTTCGTTCACAGAGTGCGTGAGCATTACGAGTTCGGCGCTTTTGCCGTCGGTCTTTTTCTGCACCACAGAAGCCAGGCTCACATCGAGTCTGCCAAGACAACCGCCCACATCCGCGAGCACGCCGGGCATATCCGAGACGGTGAGCCGCATATAAAAAGCGTTTGAAACGCTGGTGACCGGCGCAAGTTCGGAGTCGGCGAATATGTTCCACGCAGTGCCGCCCGCGGCGGATGTGCCGGATGTCAGCAGTTCGAGGACATCGCCTATGACGGCGCTGCTCGTCGCGGACGGACCGGCGCCCTGCCCCACAAACATCAGCGGCCCGATGGGGTCGCCTTCGAGATACACCGCGTTCAGCACACCATTAATCGAAGCAAGCGGATGCGAGCACGGCAGGAGGCATGGATGCACTCGCACGTCCACGGCGGCACCGTTGTCCTCGAGCACGGCGAGCAGCTTTATCGTGTAGCCCAGCTCGCGGGCATATTCCATATCCGCCATGCCGACTTTCGTTATGCCTTCACGCATGATCGAGGAGACATCGACCTTCTTGCCGAAAGCCGCCGAGGCGAGAATAACGGCTTTATACGCGGCGTCGAAACCCTCGATATCGTTTGTGGGATCAGCCTCCGCGTAGCCGAGTTCCTGCGCTTCCTTAAGTATTACATCGAAATCAGCGCCGGTCGCTTCCATCTGCGTAAGTATATAATTGGTGGTTCCGTTAACGATGCCGAGCACCCTGTTGATGCGGTTGCCGCGGAGACAACCGAGCAGCGGAGTGAGCACGGGTATCCCGCCTCCCACGCTGGCCTCGAAAAGGATGCGCACACCGTTCTGCCCGGCAAGCCGCACAAGTTCCGGTCCATGTTTCGCGATAAGCTCTTTGTTGGCAGTCACGACATGTTTGCCTTTTTGGAGCGCGTTTGCAACTATTTCCCGGGCGACTCCCGCGCCGCCGATCAGTTCTATCACAATGCCAATATCGTCGTTGTCGATAATGTCCGCCGCGTCCGCCGAAAGAACGCCTTCGGGCAATTCGACGCCCCGGTCGGTTTCCGTGTCGATGTCGACGATTTTTTTCAGCGCGAGTTTCGAGCCGGTTTTCTCCTCTATCACATCGGCGTTGGCATCGAGCAGCCGCACAACGCCCGCGCCGATAGTACCGAACCCAAAAAGTCCGAGATTTACTATATTCTCCTTCACTGCACAAAACCTCCGGTGTTTATATAACGATTTCGGCCTTCAGTTGTTCCGCCGCCGCGGGGCCGGTTTGCCAGGCCGGATTACCGCGGCCCACCGACCGCCTGGATTGTGGCCTTATATGCAAAAAACTCATCGTTTTTCAGTCTGAAAAGCACAGAGACAGTTCTTTCTTCCCCGGCACGGAACTCTTTCAGGGCGATATTCACCCTGTCGCGGATTCTACCCTGGGGATCATAGAAATTCAGGAGCAGGACGGCGGGAGGCACTGCGACGCCGGAAATATTTTGCAGAATCGCCTCGACACGACCGTGGTATTCGCGCTCTTTTTTCACGACCAGGCATTTAATATGGAAAGAATTCTCGAGTCCCATTTCCCTCTTGTCCGGCATTTTTCTTTTTTACGCATCTTTCCGAATTATTATACATTAAAATGAAAAGGTAAAGAAACGGATACAGCCGGGGCAATTGTATAGTACCTGTAAAAACAGAACATGCCGGAAAACATGAAAAAAGCTAAAGTCGGACCGCGTTTGTGCCGAAGAAATATAAAAGGCCGCGTTTGAGCCTGTTTCATTGTTCCTGCGTGTTTTCGCACCGAACACATGGATTAGGATATGTAATGATATATGTAAGAGTACAGGACAGGGAAGGGTTTCGAATAATCACGATACTCGTGGATGTAGTGCAATTCAGCAACTATGAAGAAGTATTCAACAAGATAAAAGGCTCGATCAGCGACATGAACAGCCTGATAGTGCTGGACCTGTCGAAAGTGAAGTTTATGGACAGCCTGAGCCTGGGGATGCTGGTGCCGCTGCTGCTGTACACGAGGCGGCTCGGCGGCGATATGACGCTGGTGGCACCGGACGAGAAGGTGAAGGAACTTTTCAGGGTGCTGCGGCTGGACCGGATAATGAAACTTTATGATACAATTGATGCGGCAATAGAAAACATGAGTAAAGAGGGGGCTGAAGATGGCTTATAGTCTCGGAGCGATGTCTGTGCAGACCGCATACATTGCCGGCACAATGTATGAGCTTAAAACATGGGCGCAGATGATGGCCGTCGCCTTTGAAACCGCCGATGTCGAGCGGGACGCTCTCACAAGCAACGGCCCGTGGACTGCTCGCACAGACAGCCTGGAACGATATATGACTATCGACATGTACTGGTAAGAGTTTCACCAGCGCAGCAGTGTGAATAGAAGGGAAGCAACATGCCGGACAACGCTACTGATGAAATCAAACTCGATATAGAACGTAAAAAGGACTGTCTCGTAATACGTGTTCTGCTCAGCGAAATCACTTTCAGGACTTCAAAAAGATTCCTGCAGGAAGTCAAGCTTCATATAGATAAGCAATCATGCAACATTATTCTCGACCTGTCGAATGTAGAACTCATAGACAGCGTGAGCCTCGGTACTCTCGTCGCGATAAAGAAATATGTAAAATCACAGGGATGCGACGTTGTGATCACGGGACTTTCGCAACCGATAAAAGAACTCTTCAGGCTTCTGAATTTCTACAGCGTTTTCAAGATATTCGATACGGTAGACGACGCGCTGAATGAAGCGGCGGCCCCGGATAAAAGCTGAACTGTCGAACCGTTCACGGATACATCCCCATATAAAAGTGGTTTCCATTCACAGGTAACTGTTCGCAATGGAACATCTGAAATTTCTGGAATGCAACGACTATGTCGTTGCAACTGTGAAGAAGTCGCATTTCGCAAAAACTGATGTTTTTGCATTCCAGGATTTTCTGACAGTACCGTTAAACTCAAAATCCGTGTGTATGTCATTCTGAGCGAAGCGATGAATCTCCAGGTGTTTAACGCATTATTTCCAATGCCCCCCATGAACGGTTACAATCGCCTCACTCTTTTTTATCGTTTTCTTCGACAGTTTTATTTTCCGGTATAGCTTCCGTTCCGGTCGCCGCTTTCGGTATTTTTATATCTATGGGGAATGGAATGGCTTTCGTGCCGGTGGCGTTCCTGATTTTCTCAGCCTCGGCCATCATGTCATCGATATTAAGCTGCCTTGACTCGTTATCCCACATTTCCACGAGTTTTTCATACGTTTTGTTGAGGTTGTCGAGTTGACGTGTAAGCCCCCGGAGCGTCTCGGGTTCGGCCCGCGCAAGGTACTTCTTAAGGTAGTTCATCGTGTCGATCAGAGTCATGGAGGCAGTAAGTGTGAATGTATGAATATGGTAATACTCGGCAGGCGGTTTGAGGGTGCTGTAGTTGTTGTACAATTCTTTTGCGTCACGGATCATCTCGTCGAGAGCGTGGTCTTCCTGGCCGACGAAAGCGGAAGGGTCGTCGTTTATCTTTTCGATGTGCGACAGCAAAGCGCTGTATATGAGGACGAACGAATCGTCTACCGATTTTCTTTTGGAAATGAAGAAAATTGTGTCGAGCCGGTCCTTGTATGAAGATATTTTCTGTTTGAGTCTGACGGCGTTCTTGTTCTCGGGCGCGATCTGGCTGCAACGCGAGGCTTCCTGGATAGCTTTTCCGAGCTCTTTTATGCCGACATAAGCCTTTGACAACTTGATGCAAACATTCAATTCGTTGTAATCAGCTTTCTGAACAGCAAGATAGTAATCAATGGCATCCTTGAATTGCGCGGACCGGTAGTAGAGGTCCCCGATCTCCTCGTTTATCTCTATCGATTCGACTCTCGACGCGCCTTTCAGACTGATTGCGAGGTGCTTGATGGCCGCCTCCCGCTTGTCCTGCTCGCTTAGAATGTAGCCGAGATACTGATGGGCGAGCCTGTTGCCGTAATCCAGGGCGAGCGCTTTTTCCAGGGCTTCCGACGCCTTGTCGAGATTCCCGAGGAAATAAAACGCCTGTCCTCGGATCGCGTAGATATCGGAAGTTTTCACCCAGTCGAGCGCGTCTTTCGTTACCTCTATCACACGTTTGTACGCCTCGTCCTGAAGTATCGTATCTGTTCCCAGATGGCAGCGGGCGAGTTCGAGCCATGCTTTTTTATGGCGTGGTTTTCTGCTTACGACATATTTGCAACTCTCTATGCCTTCACTATAGTTTCCGGTACGTCTGTTGAGTTCGCAGGTTTTAAAAGCTTTCTCGATCCTGTAGGTGTTTATCCCGATCATCAGGAAGTAGAAAACGACGGCACCGATTATGACTATGATGAAAATCGTCCACAATTGCCTGGCGGCGGCTTTCGCCCGCTCGATCTTTTTTTTCTCAAGGTATTCGCTTTTGGGTTTCGGTGCGGTCGCCCTTTTTATCGGACGTTTCCGGGGCGGCGCGCTCTCCGGCTTCGAGGGTATTTCACTGCCGCATCCCGGACAGAATTTCACGCCTTCTTTAACTTCGCGGTCACATTTCCGGCATTTCATTTTGAGCTACCTGCTTTCGTGCGTTACTTTATTGTAATACATAGTGGTTGAACGAAAAGCTGCTCCTGCTTACGTCGAACTATGAGCCTGAAACCCCAAAAAGCGGCAGTTATAAAAAATCAGCAACGGCGCGCGCCGCTGCTGATTATGGTTTCCTTTATATGTCATTCCGGCGGTTTGCCGTGTCAGTTTGAACCTGTAACCCGTATAACAACCGGTTGCGAAACATTTACCCAGAAACCCCTGAAGTAGGATACTATGTTGCTTTCTCCATAGGGGATTTCCCTGTATCCCGAATCCGGGACATATTTCTTCGCGGACAGGACAATACCGGAATCCACAGCGTCCTTGAGGGGCATGAAGGTATTACCTCCGTCCGTGGACACCTGGATGTAGCCATTGAACCAATGAATCGCCGAGTGGAACGGGTTGCCGACCATGTTCCAGCCTTTTTCAAGATTCACATCGAAGAAGGTTCCGGAGAACAACTCGCCGTCATATTCCAGCACTTCACCATCTGTGTCGGCGTAATACCACATTGCTTCGCCCGCATATATCGACGCATCGTCGAAGGATTGCATTTTATAGCCTTCCGCTTTGCTTGAAAGTTTGAAGAATCTGTTCTTCATGGCATCCGTTCTGGCAGCGTCAGGGGTAATTCTGCCGGCCGATGTTCCGTCAATCTCAGGCACGGCGAGAATGTTCCAGCCTCTATTCAGAACGACCTGTCTGGAGGAGCTTCCGCCGACGCCGACAGGTGTCGGTGTGGCGCTCTTGACGGTCGAGCAGGCGCTCTCGTTGATCGTGTCTTCGTAGCAACCCTGCGTGTCGAACGATTGTGAGTTGTCGTAGGACGTCACACAATAGTAATATCTCGTACTGTTGGTTACAGTGGTGTCGCTGTAGAAAGGCTGCGTCACGGTGGCGGAATTGATCTTTGTGAATGCATTCGGCTCGTTCGTGGTGGCCCTGTAGACATTGTAGCCTGCAAGGTCGGTCTCTGTGTTCGCGGCCCACGCCAATGACACCTGTGCGTTGCCGGGAGTGGTGAGGAGGCCGGTGGGTGTGAGCGGCGGGAACATGTCTTCGCCGGGCACGCCACACGTCTTCACAGAGGGGCTTTCCGTGCCGTCCTGCGACTCGGTTATTATCATGTACCAGTAGGTGTTTCCCTGGACGAGACCAGTATCAATATATGTGGTGGTTCGGAATTTTTCCACGGCTGTCGTGTCGGGATACGGATCGATGATGCTGTATGAACCATCTTCGGCCGCGGCCCGCCATATCATGAATCCTGCTACATTCGGGTCGTTCAACAGTTCCGTGCCGTCCCAGAAGAGAGTAAGTGAATAGTCCACACCCGCCATGGGGTTGGCGACGAAAGTATCGACGGCATCCGGGGCGCTGGGCGAAGCCAGAGCGAAGTTCCAGTCTGACGGTTCGCTTATGTTTCCGACCATGTCGAAAGCGGATACTTTGTAGTAGTACCGCTTGTTCTGCACGACGCTGATGTCGAGGAAGCAAGCTTTTGTCGCGTCGACTTCGTCGCAGTAGCACGGCGGCTGATTCACGGCAGTGCAGTAGTTGAGTTCGTCGATGTTGTTCATTATCGCTACCTTGGTAGTGAAGCTGCCGTTAGGCAGATTGTCGCGATAGATCATATAACCCTGTATATCGACGTTGTCGTCGGCTGTCATGTCGTTCTCTGTGAACTTGACGACCAGGGCCGTGCCTGCTTCGTTCTGCGCGATGGTCGGTTTTGCGGGTTTTTCCGGCGCTGTCGTGTCTTCCACGACCGGTGGAGTCACAGCTACCGCGTTGTTCTTGTTCAGAGCAGTGGAATTGCCGTTTTCGTCGACAGGAACAATTGCATACCAGTAGCGCGAACCCTGGCACACACCTTCTTCGGTAATATCTTTGTAGTAGCATATATCAGAAGCATGAGTGTTGACTGGATAGCCCTTTGTGGAGGGGCAGGACTGTGCGGCGCTGCGCGTCACGAGCAGGCTGTAACTTCCGAACTGACTCGTGTTTGCGCTTGTGGGTGTGCAGGGACAGTCGTCCAGCTTGTTGGGCGTTTCGTCGCTGTCGCAGTCGCCGTTGGGGTCGTTTTCTATGTCGCAGGTGCAGTCGGCGGTGTCGGGCGGTGAGAGCTTGTAGATTTCGTAGTTTTCGACATCCGGCTCGACACTTCTCGTCCAGTATATTTCCACCTGGCCCAGGCCGACGGTTGTGTCGTCTATGAATCCGTCTCCGTCGTCGTCCTCACCTGCTACGACTGATCCCCCGGATTCGCCACGGTCGAATCCCGGTCTGGTGTATACATCGTCGGGAACAGCAGGCGCTGTAGTGTCCGTAACTGTGGGCGTGATGTATGCGTAACTTGATTTCGTGCTGACGTTGCCGTTGTTGTCGACAGCCGCGACTTTGAAGTAGTAACCGATGCCGGCAATTCTATCGTCGTCTATATAGTAAGGTTCCGTGATACACTTGATTGTTTCCGAATATAAATTAACCACAGTGTGGTAGCCTTCGTCGGAAGGATCGAGAGTAATCGCCGTGAAACTGCCCTCGGCCGAGGATGTACTGTAATAAGGTATGTAGCATTCGATGTCGTCTTCGCTGGAAACCTTCCAGCCGAGTCCGACCTGAGCGTTGGACATCGGGGTGGCCGCGAGGCCCTCGGGCGCATCCGGCGCAACGAGGTCCGTAGGTGTTGCGGCCAGGCTGTCCGAGAGGTCGCTGAGGTTTCCGTTTTCGTCGACAGCCCTGATGCAGTACATTTCCTCCACGCCTTTTGTCACCGCTTCATCGACGTATGTGGACTCGGTAAGTTCGCCGTTGCAGGAGTCCGACCCGTCGCAACAGAATCCGTTTACACAAGTGTCGGAGCCGCACTGCGCGTCTGTTGTGCAAGTGCCGCTGCTGCCGAGCAGTTCATCTTCGTCGCATATATCGTTGTCGTCTTCATCCCTGTAAACGAGGAAATGAGAGAAGTCTTTTTCCGTATCGAGCATCTCGCACGAGCTTGTCCAGTAGCAGGTCTGGACGGCATTGCAGGAAGACGGACTTGAATATGCGCTGCAGTTGGTGACGTGTGCCATCCATTCAAGCGTCAACTTCAAGCCGTTGACATCGGAAGTGATACCGACTGAAGTGCCCCACATCGGTTTAATGTTGGGGGTTGTGTCTTTGGCCTGTATGGGACCCGTTACCTCTGAAAGATAACTCTCGTTGCCGTGAGTATCAATTGCTGTTACCGAGAAATAATAGTCGGTATTGTTGTCGAGCCCGACATCCTTATAGCAGAGCGTCTGTGCCGAGCCTGTCGAAGCAGTTTGCGCGATCATCGTCTGGTTGATCTGTTCGAAAGCGCCTGCGGGCGGTTCGACACCTGTGCCGGCAGTATCGGCGGCCCGGTAGATGTAGTAGCCCTGGATATCTTCATCCGAACTTCTGTACCACCATACAGTGATCTGGTTGCCATACATATCGGTATCGGTCGATGCCATCGTCGCTTCGTTGGCGCAACTGACGGGCAGGGACGTTTCACTTGTGGCGAAAGTCTCGTCGAGCCTGTCGGCGCAGGGCATCGGCAGATGGGTAATGGGGTGCGTGCAGGCACCGCCGACCTGCGCCGGGGCCTCGGAGTCCACCGTGTTGACAATGATGGAGAAGGACCTTGTGCCTTCGTTGGGCGGCGGCGGGTCCACGTCCGTGATTTCCGTCTGGAAGTCCAGCGGGTCGTACTTCGCGTTGTCCACACCTGATATTCTGTAGTAATACGTCGTGTCGCGTTTGATGGAGTTGTCGACAAAGCTGTTTGTGATAATGCGCTCCTGGAGATACTCGTTAACCGCGCTGTAGTAAGGATAATCCGGAGTCGGGCATTCGCCGATTTTCCATTCGGTCGAAGTTCTTTCGCCGGTGTCTTCATCTATCAGGCCGTCGGCATCGTCGTCGATACCGTTTTCCTGCTCTTCGTCGATGACGCCGTCTCCGTCGTTATCCAGCAGATCGTTTTTCAACGGGTAGCCGGGGGGTTCGTTTTCAAGCCGGCATATCGAGTACTGGTTAGTGCAGCTCATGCCCGTGTTGCAGTCTGAGTCATCTGTGCAGATGCAGCCGTCGTTGTACGGCACAGAGTCGCAGCCTGTGGATTGCGGGGTGACGCTGTAATAAGGTGGATTGGTGCAAATCTTGTATGGCACATCACAGATGTAACCGGTATTGCACTGCTGCGTACTCGAGTTGGGGTCGCAGGCGCAACCGGCTGTGTACGGTGGTGTGGAGCAGCCGCCGTGCACGCAGGCGTAGAGTCTTTCGTTGCCCACAGCGCGGTAGATGTTGAAATGGTCCTGTGTGCGGTCCGTAACAGGAGTTTCCCATGTCAGGGTGACGGATTTGCCGCTTTTGGCGATCTGTGCCTGAACAGCCATAGGTTTCTGCGGCGGCTGCGTGTCGGCCGGAATCACTTCCATGACATCGGATATTTCGCTGCAATTGCCGCCGCTTGTCCAGTCATAAGCTATAGCTTTGTCATCACAAGTGCGCTCCTCGATGGGGTTCACACAGCCTGTGGGTGGCGGACCTTCAGCGTATGCGGTGAGACCGTCGTCGCAGTTGTCCGTTGTGCTGATATCGTTATAACCATCTCCGAGATACGGAGCGTCAATCGCCTTTATTTTGTAGTAATATTTGTAGCCGTCCACAAGTCCGTTATAGAAAATAACCGGTGCGTGCAGGGCTTCGTCGTAGTTCGGGTCTGCGGTCACATCAAAGAGGTGCAGGGCGACTTCATCCGACGAGAACAGCGGATCGCTGTTATCGAACCATGCGCCGGGCGTCTCGATGTTTCCGCAAAGTTTCAGGTCTTCGTTTGTAATGCCGTTCTTCGTGAGATCGGAACAGTCTATCCATTCATAAGCGTGGGGTTCGCCGGGGTATAGCCCTGGAATGGCGGGAGTGGGCACATGGTCGCCTTCGCCGAGGTCGCCCGTACCGGCTTCGCCGTCGACGCCGACATCGTCGGTAGACTCGATCCAGTTGCAGTTGTCGTCCTTGATGTAGAAACCGTCGGAGTTGACGTAAGTGGACGGGTCTGTACCGTTGGGGCAACTCAGCAGGGCCGTCGCCGTAGCACCGGTCCCGAGTCCCGTTTCGCGGTATCCCATACCATCGTCGACGAGGTAACCGTTCAGGTCGTCCATGATCTCGGGGATGATCTGCCTGTAGTTGTCGTCGTTCGCGCAGTAGGTATCGAGTGTGCCGTCGAGAGTCATTTTGACAGCGTCGAGCGGGTTGGCCGGACACCTGTAAACCATATAACCACCCATGTCATATTCCACGTTTGGATTCCACACGACTTTCGCCTTGCCGCCGTCCGCCATCGCATAAGCGGCGACTTCGTCCGGTTTCGCCGGTGGAAGCGTATTGCGCAGGATAGTCGCGCCGACAGGTTCCGTATAATCGCTGTAGTTCACCAGGGCGGTGGAGGTGGCGTCGATAGGTTTAGGCAGATCGAAGGCCCTGACCCTGAACCAGTATGACTGTCCGTCTGCCGCCAGTTGTGTTGTGTCGTCGATACAATTTGTCGCCCAGCAGCCTTCGTCGACAGTGCCGTCGAGGTCATCGTCGCGTCCGTTATGCACGGGGTCGCAGTCGGTGTCGATCACGCAGGAAATAGGCTCCCCGGGGAAACCATACCCGGAGTACGGTTCCTGCCAGTCGAACGGATCGGGGAACCTGTTGCGGACTTCGCGCGGAGTGTTGTGTTCCGCGAATGAACATATATTCGTCCCGTCATAAGGTTCGTCGAGAGATGGTATATCCCTGTTATGCACGACACCGGCCAGGTACTCTTCGTTTGTCGTTGTCCTGCCGTAGCAGTCCGCCCCCGCATCGTCGGCGCACATAACATAATATGTCTCGTACGGTCCGTCCCTATCCCTGGATACCTGTATTTCATATCCGCCGAGGTCCGTCAGGTCTGTTTTTAAAGGATCGTTATTAGAGACGACTTCCTGGAAAGAGAACTCGATCTGCGTTGCGGTGGGATCATATCCTTCGTCCACTGCCAGATCATGCACGGGTTCGACGACATCGAGATCGCAGTCGTTGTCGTAGCCGTCGGGATTGTCGGGATCGGGTTCAGGTTCGTCGCACCTGCCGAGACAGGCCTGCGCATACATCGGCATCTTCGGTGCGGTGTAGTCCTGAGAAAGAGTAACAGTTGTTTTCGCGACATCGCCGAGCATGTAGTACTGTATCCTGGGCGACTGGTCCTGCGCGAGTCCCGTGAGGTTGTAGCCCTTGAGACAGGCGTAGTAGAGTATCCAGTCGACGTCGAGATCGTGAACCGACAGGAACATCGCCATAGCGTGGTAAGTGTCGGTAAGGCCGAGTGTTTCTTCGAGCCCCATCTCGACATAAAGATCGCCGCCCGTGTTTTCAATGGTGCAGGCGGGACATTTATAGGGACCCAGCGGGTCTCCGCCCGGATCGGGGTCGGGCGGCGGGCATCCGTCTTCCGAGTCGTCGCCGCCGGCGGAGCAGGGACAGGAATCCGTCGAGTTCAAAAAACCGTCCTCATCGCAATCACCCGTCGGGTTGGATTCGGGGGTGCAGCCTATCTCCTCGCATGGGTCGAGCGGTTCCTCATCTTCGCCTGGTTTTTTACAACCGCCGCCGTCTGCATATTGCTCGAGTTCCATTCCGTCGTAATTGCTTCCCATAAGTTCTCCGAGAAGCTTGTTGAGGTCCATAAAGAGCGGTATCGCGCCGTATACCGGTATATCCGGAATAACAATCAGATAAAAAGTTCCCTGCGTTTCGAGGTTCAGGAACTGCCATGAATAGCCGTGAAATTTACTTGCCTGTTCGCCGCCGCCGAATGCCCATTGGTTGCAACCGATGACCGGATACCATCCGCCGTAGCAGCCGAACTGCACTTTTCCCTGGACCGACATTTTCACATAGAGATTGGACGCCGAGTGGCTGATCTTGAATTCACGGATTTCTGCCATGCCGCGTTCGCCCCAGTGTTCGGGGCCGCAGCCCGGCGGATTGGCATTGTCTCCAATCGGGTTGCATTGTGCGCTGACATCCGGCCTGGTAGCGCCGTTATATGTGCAATACGTGGGGCTGCACTCGTTATAGCAGCATTCACAGTTGGGATCATCGCACTCGACACGCTCGTCCCTGGGAATCCCGTCAGCCGGGCACAATGTGTCCGTCGCGCTGCACTGTGTCAGAGGATCGTCGTCTATAACCTGTTTCATCGCATCCTGGTCCGTCGGTATCTGGTCATAGTAATAGTCGAACACACCGACATAAGCTTCGTTGCTTTCTCCGGGAATCGCAGGCGGATAAGGCGGCGACTGCGCGCCTGATGCCAGGTTCCCGCATGTGTCCATGAACGTGGGGTGCAGTATGAAGGATCCGCCGACAGTGTTCTGCGCGTTGAAAGGCGCTTCGCTCATATCTATTTTAGCCGTCCACACTTTCATGTCCGCCGAATAGAATGTCGCGTCGACAACATCAAGCATATCAAGCGCTTCCGTGAACCTTACCATCCCCTGTCCGGGGACGAGCTTGTATGCATAGATTCCGAATCTGTCATAAACCGCCTGTATGTCCTTGTCCACAGGAGAATCGCACAGCGGGTGCAGCTTTTCACCACTGATGAGGTCCGAAGCCGTCACGCCCATCGCTTCAAGATATTCGTTAACTACTCCGTTATACAAACTGCAGTCAATTGCCGGCACACCGTTGACTCTCACAAGCGGCGCCCCGGGAATACTGGGATAATCCGTATCAGGATCAGGGTCGAGCGACGGGAAGTAGTCCAGCAGATCTCCGCCGCCTTCCGGGAAACCGGGTACATTACAGTTCCCGTCGGCCTGATCGCAATAAGGGGTCGGCCACGGACCCGCAGTTTCGCCGGTGTTGGGCGGGTATATATCATACAATGGGCAGGTGAAACCATAAGGACAATCAACAGCATACGGGGCCGGATATGCAGCTTTATTACATTTCGAAGCATCCAGACCGCACCACCTGTTGGGGGCTGGAGTATCCTTTGGGTCACTCAGCTCGACTCCATATTTGAAAGCGTCATCTTCAGGAGAAACCGCCCAGGGCTTGAGCACCGAAATGTACTGCTTGTATCTGACATTACCCTGATTCTTTACCGTCAGCACTTCATGCTTGAAGAAATCCATTGGAATTCCGGTTCCGATTCTCTCGTCGCCATGCTGATTTGTTCCCTTGTCGTAATTATTTGTGTACCAGCTGTTCCCGCCGGACATCGAGAACGCGATCTGCCCCCACAGGATACTCTGCGCGCTTTTGGGGAGCTGGTCGGTCGCGCCGCCGTCGGTCGTGGCGGTTACCTGCACCGACACAACCTCGCTCGGATACGGGCTTCCCCGCAGAATCGTTACATCGGAAATATTTGGCGCGAAACCTTTTCCCATCGGAAAATCTCGCGTAAAATTTTGCACATTTTCGCAAATTACGCAGTCGTCGTCCATCAGCGACCTGTAGTTGCACATCGATTCCACAGGCAACAAGAAATTCGCCTTCGCTGTTGTTGCCGCTAACAAAACCACTACAACCGTAAGTAAAATCTCTCTTCCAAGCCCCTGCCTCATCGTTTCCCTCCGGAGAAATCAACTTGAGTTCGCTATGTTGTTGAACCCTGCCTATTATGAATTTGCTATTCTGCTAAGTTTATAATATCACAACAGCCTGTATATTACAACTATATAATTATATAAATATCCATTTAATTTATTAACGGGAATTCGACCTCCATGTCGTATTCCACCACCTTCGAGTGGGTTCTGCAATGGACACCGCATTCCCTCGCTCGGGTTTACAAATCAATCTGTAACACATATCATGTTTACAGATGTTTCATATAGTATAATCAAAATTATGGACGGCGCGGAAAATATTAGCGGGCCGGTTTCTTATCAGCTGCCGTATGTCCGGCGTTATGTCCCGAAAAACAGTATCCGGAAGAGGTGTCACAATGAAGACAAGGCGTGCCAGGATGATTCTTCCATTTGAGAAGTTTGCCAACCACGTGTTCGAAAGAGCATACGAGGCCGCGAAGACAGAGGCGCGAAAGAAGAGCATTGCGGACATAAGGATGCTTCTGAAGGTCGTCGCGCTTTCACCATCCATCACAAGAACGAAAATCGGAAACAACAAAACGCCGATTGTGCTGCACCACTGGGTAACACTCAGATGCAACGCATCGTGCGAGCAGTGCCTGTGGAAAGACAACTCGAGACCGCAGATGAAAACTGATGAAATAAAAAAGTTTTATACCGAGGCGGCTGAAGCCGGTATCGTCAGCACACTCATCGGCGGCGGGGAACCCCAGCTAAGGTCCGACATCGGCGAGATATACCGCCATGCGAAGGAAGAATGCGGCTGGAAAGTCGGCACTGCGACAAACGGCTTCTTCGTCGAGAAACGCATAGATGAATTCGGCGACTATCTTGACACAATCGTTGTCAGTTTCGACTCGGCCGACCCGAAAAAACACGACCGCATCCGCGGCATAGACGGGCTTTTCGAAAGGGCATATAACGGTCTGAAAAAAATTAAAAAAGAATATCCCTTTATTCACGCTGTGATAAACACATGTCTCGACAACAATAGTGTGGACGAAGTCGAAGACATAATCGCGCTCGCCGACGAACTTGGCGTGCCGGTGTCGTTCGATGTGATTACAACAGTACAGCACACGGCGGACAAGGGTACAATAGACAAAAAAAGCCATCTGATAGATTCTTATGAGCGGGTTGGCGAAGCGCTGCATAAAATCATCGAAGCAAAAAAGAGAGGCGCGGTCGTTTTCAACTCCGAGCACTACCTGAACCATTTCGAGTGCGGTAAACAGCCTTACGAATGCAGGTATCCGCATGTTTTCCTGCGCGTGATGCCCGACGGCGATGTCGAAGACTGCATGCAGATCGACAACCCGATCGGCAATGTGCTCGAAACGCCCATTGCGGCTATCCTTTCGAGTGAGCGCATGGAGCAGTTCCGCCGCAACGCCGCGAAGTGCTGTTCTTGCTCGTCTCCCACAATGATCGACAGCTCATACTTCTACGACAATCCTGTCGGTCTGATATCCGAATTAACTGTGAAACGGCGCAAGAATCCGGCATAAGTGCCCACGGGCTTCTCTGCAACGGGATTTGATTGCAAAAAAAAAGGCGACTCTTCAGAGTCACCGTAAAGTGTCGTAATTGACACCAGGGGAATTGGGGAATTAGGGGCAATTACGCTTTATTAACGTGCAAATCCAATGCCACATCTCAGAAATCACTTTTGAATATATCAAAACGCTTTTGTTTACTGCCATAATTATATTTTTCGGGCTTTATAGAGAATTCCCGTTTTTTATGAAAATTGTATACAGGTGAAGACACAACAATCGTTCAACTTATGTGAAAAACAATAAAAACAATAGAAAACAAAGGCGATTTTATCAATATAAGAAAGATGCTTGCAGTTGTATACGAATTGCTACATAATTGCTGAATAAAAACCTGCTCCTGCCGGAATGTGTACAAATTGCCCGCTATCCCGAATATTTCACCAATGCGGGCTATTTCCCTCTAAAACTTCTCAACCCGGTTATGGTCAGGATCGATTTGAACTTATAGTTGCTCATTTTTTCAACTTTGCCTTCTTCGCGGTCTACGACGCAGATAATGCCGCGGACATCACAGCCGAACTCCTCGACTCGCTCGATAGCCTGCACGGTCGAGCCGCCGGTCGTAATCACGTCATCGACGACGACGACCTTCCGCCCCGGCTCGAGCGGCCCTTCGACGGCCTTTTGCGTGCCGTGTTTTTTTATCTCTTTGCGCACCATAAACGCATTGAACGGCCTGCCTGCATCATAGCTTGCGCGCGCCGCCGCCGTGGCTACAGGCACAGCCCCGGCGATCATCCCGCCGATAGCTTCGGCTTCGGGAAATTCGTCACGCATTATTTTCTCTATAATCGCGCCGATCAGGTATGTGCCTTCCGGTTGCAGCGCTATGATCCTGCCGTCGATGTAGTAGTCGCTCTTTTTGCCTGATGCCAGAGTGAAATCGCCAAACTTGAGGGCACCGCTGTCGATGATCAGGCGGGCGAGCTTTGCAGTCATTTCTTTTATGTCTTCCATAACCGTCCGTTCCGTTTTAAGTGATTATATAACAGGAAATATCCGAGTTACAGGGCCCGCGCCGATAAACAGCGCCTCAGGAATCATTATCGGGCAGGTCTGGTTTTCGCAACGGCGCGTCGATGGTTTCGAGCGGCGTGATCTCTTTGCCGTCCGTGGTGTCGAGTTCTTTGAATTTTCGAGCCGAGGGCAGCACCCTGCGCTCGAGTGAACCCACCGCACGGTTGTATGCTTCCGTTGTTCTCATGATACCGGTTCTGATGTCTTCGAAGTGGGCGGCGAAAGTGCTGATGCGGTCGTAGAGTTCTTTGCCGAGCCGGCTGATGGCACGGGTGTTTGCGGCGACACTTTCCTGCTTCCAGCCATAAGCGACGGCCCTGAGCAGGGCGACAAGCGTAGTGGGAGTGGCCAGCACGATCTTCTGCCTGAAACCGTCTTCGATGAGGTCGCGGTCTTCGCTCAGGGCCGCGCTGAGGAACGATTCGCCGGGTATGAAAAGTATCACGAACTCGGGCGATTCATCGAACTGCCGCCAGTATTCTTTCATCGCGAGGCTTTTTATATGCTCGCGAATGTGGCGGGCGTGGCGGGCGATATGTTGTTTCCTTTCCTGCTCGTCCTTTGCGTCGAGCATGTCGAGATAAGCGTCCATGGGTGTTTTCGCGTCGACAATGACGCGCCTGCCCGCGGGCATGTTTATTATCATGTCCGGCCTCAGGCGCCCGGATTCCGTCGTCACGCTCTCCTGCTCGACGAAATCGCAGTGGGGTTCCATGCCCGCGAGTTCCACAGTATTGCGCAATGTCAACTCACCCCAGCTACCCCTTGTGTGCGGTTCGCGAAGTGCGCGCACAAGATTATCCGTTTCCCGGCGCAGCGACATGTTGGATTCGGCGAGGGACTTGATGTGTTCTTCGAGGCTGGTATACGTCTGTTTTCTGGTCAGTTCGACATTGCGCACCTGCCGGTCGAATTTTTCGAGCGCGTCGCCGATAGGTTTTATGAGGCCCGATATAGCTTCCTGGCGTTTACCCAGGTCGCCCTTCATCTCAGCGGCAATCGTTTCGAGCGTTTTTCCGGAAAGTTCGAGGAACGAGCGGTTGTTGTTTTTGAGCGCATCGGCGGAAAGAGCCCTGAAAGTGTCGGACAGTTTATCGGCGGCTTCGTCGAGTATTTTCTTTTGCTCGGCGATGTTGCGGCGCGACTCTTCAAGCCGTGTCTCGGCCCTTGCGCGAGCGGTTTTTTCGTGTGAGATTCTTTCTGCTGCTTCGCAGAGCGCCGACTCCTGTTTCGCCAGGCGCGCTCTGTGGTCGTCGAGAAGGTTCTCGAGCGATGAAATCCGCGCTTGCGCTTCTATATCCGTGCCGGCGGGTTTCGCACGTTGCGCGAATATCAGCCATGCGACAATAAATCCGATTGACGCGCCTGCCGCCGCATATACGATATTTGTCATGTCCATCACCGCCTCACTCTTTATCTCTTATTGTAACCGCTGACTGCGACATAAATTAAGTGTTGTGGAAATCCATTTCTCTGAAAACTTTTTTCAACCGTTCACAGTGTTGTGTGTTCGCTAAGACAGACTTATGCAACTGGTGATTTTTCGATCAGCTCAGAATTACAGAATCACTTCTTGTCCTTGACCGGCACTATCGGAAAACTTTGGAATGCAAAAACGTCAGTTTTTGCGAAATGCGACTTCTTCACAGTTGCAACGACATAGTCGTTGCATTCCAGGAATTTCAGATGTTCCATTCAAACAGTTACCTTACTTTTTAATCAACGCTGATATTGGAATATGTTTTATTTATGATAGAATTTCATTATTGGAGAACACACGAGTGAGACTGGAATACGGACAGGAAAGAAAACTCTTCGGGCCGCGTGCGAAAAAGCTGCCTGTGTACGTGCTGCACGGCCAACAGGAATTTTTGCTGAAAGAGGTCGAGAAAAAGTTGATCAAGTTCCTGTGCGCCGACGATGAGTTCGACGCGGGTTTCCAGCGGATCGACGCCTCCGAGGACGGGGCGCTGGACAGAATCGCGGACGCTGTGGGCGAAAGATCGCTTTTCGCCGACAGCCAGGTGGTGGTGGTCGACAGTGCCGAGAAACTGACTCTGACCAGGGATGAATCAAAAAAAGGGAAGCGGAATGTTCCCGACGAGGAGAAGTTCACTGATTTCAAACTGTATCAGAAGATACTGGACTCGGTCGGCAGGGACGGCGGCATTGTGAATATCGTTTTTATCGTCAATGACGAACTGCGCGCGCCGTCGGCGAACGCGCGGAAAAGCACTTCTGAAAAAGTGGTGCAGCGCGCGTTCAGCGTGTTCGACAAATATGGCGCGGTGGTGCGTTTCCCCCGTATGTACGAAGACAACATAATATCGTGGGTGAGTGCGAGAGCGCGCAGGGCGGGCGTGATGTGGAGCCGCGACATGCCCGAAAAGCTTGTGGAATGGGGCGGAAAAGACCTGCGGCACCTGTCGAACGAGATAGAAAAACTGAGCAACTACTTTTCCGGCAGCGACGGCGTGATGTCGGAAAAAGAAATCCGGCGGCTTGTCAGTAACAGTGAAGACTTTTTCCTTTACATGCTGATCGACTTTATGTTCGATGGGCGCGGCAAGGCGGCTGTAAGCGCCCTGAACAGGTCACTTACGTATGGTTCGTCGCCAGTACATATCATGACGCTCATCTCGATGCGGCTGAGGCTGATGTGGCAGGCGAGACACCTCATAAATAAGGGTTATTTTAAGAAAGTGCCGCAAAAATACGGCAGTTCGGCAAAGACTGCAATTTCAAATGAAGTCAGGCGCGTTTCCCCAGCCGATGCAGCTGTGCTCGCGGCGGTTCCCAAAGATTCCATCCTGGGAAAAACGCCTTTTATGATTGCGGGGATACTGAAACACGCCCGGAAATGCTCACTGACCGACATCGAGGAAATGATCGAGCGGGCGAGCGATGTGGACCGGCGTCTGAAAGGTATAGAAAAACCCGGACACGGCTCCGACGAGATCATGCTGCAAAGTTATATCGTGGATATTGTTTCGCGGGTTCAGGCGACCGGCGGCGCGGCGACGGCACGAAGGTGACGCGCTGCTATCGCGACGGCATACCCCAGCTGATCCGCGCCTCGTTTTCTGTTTTGTAAAGTTCCAGTATATTATCAACCTGAAGCGCTTTGAACGCATCGAGCACTTTCGGCGACATGCCGAAAAATTTTATTTCCTGCTGTGAACGCGCGAACCTGTTCGATAGTGTCACGAGTGCGCCGATGCCGGTGCTGTCTATCCATTTCACCTTGTTCATGTCGATGAGTATGCGCTGGTTGTGCAGCCTTTTGGAAAGAGTGTTGAGGTCGCGGTGGTTTTCAAAGTCGATCTGTGAGAGATTTATGACGACCAGAACATAATCGCCGTCATCGACAACTTTGAAGTCGTCGACAAGCGGTTCGCTGCATCCCGAGCAGAATCGAGCCCCGGTCGAGTTCGGCTGTCCGCAATTCGGGCAATTGACTGTTTCCGGGGGGCGCTTGCTGTCGAGAGAAAACATCTGGATTCGCTGTCCGCATTTCGAGCAGAATTTGTTTTCCGATCTGTTCTGATATCCGCAATGATTGCAGAAGTTGTACGAACCGGATTTCGCGGAACTCATAGTTCTCTCTCCTTGAAAGAATCGAGCAAAAAGTTGCTGATATTCTAATACAACAGATGTCAATTTGAAAGTGATGCCTGTACAAATCGGCGGCTCGCAATAATAATAAATGGCAATCGCAATAATGTCGGGTTGTAATGAACACAGCTTTCAAGAAAACAAAACGGCGTGAATAACGAAGGAGAATATGGAAGATTTATTATGCAGTCTGGGAATAGATCAGGCCGGGAAGTACCTGGCCGAGTTCGAAGGCTCGATATTTGTTGTCAAGTGCGGAGGAGCGCTCGTCGAGGACAGGGTGGCGGGCGACCATATCCTCGAGGATATCGCTTTTCTTAAGAAGAATGGTGTAAGGACAGTGCTTGTCCACGGCGGTTCGGTGCAGGCGGACCATGATATGGAGGAAGCCGGCATCTGCCCGCGCCGCCACAGGGGGCTGCGGATCACCTGCGACAAAACGATCGGGATACTCGAGAAATGTTTCGGAGATTTGAACCTGGCTCTTGTGGACAGGCTACGGGAAAAGGGAGTGGAAGCAGTGGGGTTCTCCGGCCCGCGCGGCGCACTCGTGAGGGGCGAAAAGATGGACTTGGGCGACGGTGTCGACCTGGGCTGGGTCGGCGATATGACAGGTATAGCGCGTGATGTATGGGACTCTGTAAAAGAAGACGAAGTGCCCGTCGTGGCTTCGCTCGGCGTGAGCGAGGGCGGCAGGACACTCAACATCAATGCCGATTATGTAGCGACGCAACTCGCCCTGCGCGTCAGGGCTCGGAAACTTATCCTTATGACGGATGTCGACGGTGTGATGGTCGTCCCGGGCGACACGTCGACGCTTATTTCCACATTGACGGTTGGACGAGCTATGACGCTGATCGACGAAGGCATAATTGCAGGCGGCATGATTCCCAAAATCGAGTCGGCTGTCCGCACTATCGAACAGGGACTTGATAAGATACATATAATCAATGGCCGTAAACCGCATTCACTGTTGCTCGAAACGCTCACCGACGGCGGTGTGGGCACACAGATTGTCGGGGAGTGATCGATATATGGGCGAAGTGGGAAGACCAGAACCTGTGCAGCTTTTCTGCGGTGTGATCTTCAGCAGGGCTGCGCCTGTGGACGATGTGAAAGCCGGTCTGGAAAAGGAATTCGGTACGATTGATTTCACGAGCGGTGTCTTTGATTTCAATGAAACGGATTACTACGAGAAAGAGATGGGGCCGGGGCTCCGGAAGATTTTCTTTTCGTTCGAGACGCTGATTTCCCCCGGGACGATCGCCGACATTAAGCTTGTGACCAACAGGATCGAGCATGAATACCCGAGAAACGAAGACGGAAGCGGGCGGCTGGTGAATCTCGACCCCGGCTATCTCTCGCTTGCGAAAATGACACTGGCTACAACGAAAGATAATTTCCACAGGATTTATCTTGGCAAAGGTATATTCGCGGAGGTAACGCTCAAGTTCGAAAAGAAAAAGTTCCGACCGCTTCCCTGGACATATCCCGATTACCGCACGGAAGAATACATCGAATACTTTAATGAACTTAGAAGTTTATACAGGGAAAAGCTCAAATATAAAGATTTCCATCCTTGATGTTTTTTACGTTCGCGAAGAAGCATGAGGGACATGTTCCCGGGTGTTTTTATGCTGAGAATATATTCCGTTGAGCCAATTGAAAAATTATGTTCGAAGCGAGGTCGAACGAAATTATTCAGAAGCAAGGCGGATGTGCAAAATCCCCGCAGGCGTACTCGTGGAGTTGCGATGAGGATGCTTTTGCGCCGACAACGCAGCTATCCCGCATATTTCACCAATGCGGGCCAGAAATCGGGAGAATGCCTGTAATAAGGCGCGGCAAGGGAGCGGTGAGGGTGCAGCCGACCGGTCGGCCTCTTGCACAAAATACCGGTATGCGACCAGTCCCGAATCGCCGCAGCAACGCAGTAGAATAGGTGTTATCACGATTTTCCGGATTTCTTTGTGAGAAATCCGGGTTAAATGCCGGCCGGCTGAGCTTGTCGATTGCTGCTCAGCAGACCGGATATAATATCTTCATTACTTTTTCTTCTTTGTCTTCTTCTTTGCCTTCTTTTTGGGTTTCTTAGCTTTTGCAGCTTCGATATCCCTGATAGCTGCTTGCGCCGCTGCCATTCTTGCAATGGGTACACGGAAGGGTGAACATGAAACATAGTTGAAGCCCGTCCGGTGGCAGAATTCCACTGATTCCGGGTCGCCGCCGTGCTCGCCGCAGATGCCGATCTTGATGCCCGGTCGTGTCTTGCGCCCTTTGGCGACTGCCAGCTCGATGAGTTGTCCCACACCACTCTGGTCCAGTGTCTGGAACGGGTCTTGGGGTAGAATGTTGTTCTCGATATAATACTTGATGAACTTGCCGGCGTCGTCGCGGCTGTAGCCGAATGTCATCTGTGTCAGGTCGTTTGTGCCGAAGGAGAAGAACTCCGCTTCGGCAGCTATCTCGTCGGCTGTGATCGCCGCGCGCGGTATTTCTATCATCGTTCCTATCTGGTATTTGACTTTAACTTTTTTCTGCTTGATGACTTCCTCGCAGATGGCAAGTGCCTGCGCGCGGGCCGTCTTCATCTCGTTGAGGTGACCGGTGAGCGGTATCATGATCTCCGGTTTGCAAGGTTTTTTCTTCTTTACGACATCGCAGGCGGCTTCCATAATCGCGCGCACCTGCATCTCGCTGATTTCCGGAAGTGTGAGGCCGAGCCTGCATCCGCGGAGCCCCAGCATCGGGTTGAACTCATGCAGTTCCTCCACCCGCTCGAGCAGCGACCTTAGTTTTTTCAATTTCGGGGATTTCGGTTTTTTGATCTCGAGTCTCGCGATCTCGACCATAAGTTCCTCACGGTTGGGAAGGAACTCGTGGAGCGGCGGGTCCAGCAGCCGGATGGTAACAGGGCGCCCGTTCATCGCGATAAATATCTGGTAGAAGTCTTTGCGCTGGAGCGGCAGCAGTGTCGCAAGCGCTTTGCGGCGCGCGCTTTCGCTGTCCGCGAGGATCATCTCGCGCATCGCTGCGATGCGGTCATCGCCGAAGAACATGTGTTCCGTGCGACAGAGTCCGATGCCTTCCGCGCCGAATTTTATTGCCTGTTTCGCGTCGACCGGGCTGTCTGCGTTCGTGCGTACATTCATTGTTCTCACATCGTCCGCCCATGTCATAAGTTGCTTGTAATATTTGTTTTTGCCGGGTTGGGCGGGCAACAGAGTGATTTGCCCCTCGTAGACACGGCCTTTTGTTCCGTTGAGTGTGATCCAGTCGCCTTCCCGGTATGTCTTGCCGTTGACTTTCATTTCTTTTTTTTCGGCGCTTATCTCAAGCGCGCCCGCACCGACGATACAACATTTTCCCCAGCCACGCGCCACGAGCGCGGCGTGGCTGGTCATGCCGCCTTTCGCCGTGAGAACAGCCTGCGCGGCGTGCATGCCGTGAACGTCTTCCGGCGAGGTCTCGTTGCGTACGAGAATGACTCTCATGCCCTTCCCGTTGAGTTCTTCGGCACGATCGGCGGTGAAAGCTATCTGCCCGGACGCGCCGCCCGGACCGGCCGGAAGCCCCTTGGTGATGTACACCGCTTTCTTTTCCGCCGCAGGGTCCAGCATGGGATGCAGAAGTTCGTCTATCTGATCGGGTCTCACCCGCATGACGGCTGTATTCTTGTCGATGAGTTTTTCATTGCACATATCGACGGCCATGCGGACTGCCGCCACGCCGTTTCGCTTGCCGGTTCTTGTCTGGAGCATCCACAGGCGCCCGGATTGTATCGTGAATTCCAGGTCCTGCATATCGTGGTAATGTGCTTCGAGCCTGTCACGGATCGCGTGGAGTTGCTTGTAGATTTTCGGCATTTCTTCTTCGAGGCTGGGCAGGTGTTTTGTGTCGGCGGTCTTGTTCTTTTTGCTGAGCGGGTTGGGTGTGCGTATGCCCGCTACAACGTCCTCACCCTGCGCGTTGGGAAGCCATTCGCCATAGAAGTTGGAGTCGCCGGTAGCGGGGTTGCGAGTGAAGGCAACGCCTGTAGCGCTGTCGAAACCCATGTTGCCGAAGACCATTGTCTGCACGTTGACGGCAGTGCCCCAGTGTTCGGGAATATTTTCTATTTGCCGATAAGAGATCGCGCGTTTGCCGTCCCATGATGCAAACACCGCGCCGATGCCGCCCCAGAGCTGTTTTTGCGGATCGTCCGGAAAATCCTTCTTAAGAACTTTCTTGACCTTTTTCTTATAGACTTCGATCAGGCTCCTGAGGTCGTCGGCGGTCAGATCAATGTCGTTTTCGTAGCCGTTTTTCTTCTTGACTTTCGCCAGTTCCGCTTCGAGTTGTTCGCGGATGCCTTTGCCCTCTTCAGGTTCGATGCCCGCGGCTTTTTCCATGACGACGTCCGAGTACATCGAGATGAGACGCCTGTATGCGTCGAGCACGAAACGTTCGTCGCCTGTCTTTTCGATCATGCCGGGTATCGTTTTTGACGTGAGCCCCACGTTAAGAACGGTTTCCATCATACCGGGCATAGACATGCGCGCACCGGAGCGCACTGAGAAAAGAAGCGGGTTCTTCGGATCACCGAACTTCGCGCCCATGATTTTCTCGACTCTGGCGACGGCTTTGTCCACCGCGCTTTTGCAACCCTGCGGATACTTGCCTTTGTTTTTACTGAAATACGTGCACACTTCAGTCGTGAGCGTAAATCCCGGCGGCACGGGCATTTTCAGGTTGGTCATCTCGGCAAGATTTGCTCCTTTCCCACCGAGCAGATTTTTCATTTCAGACGCGCCGTCCGCTTTGCCTTCACCAAAAAAATATACAAATTTCTTTGCCATACATTCCCCCCTTGAATCAAATATTTTTGCGAAAAGATCGTTGCGTTAAAGCTGATTCTTTATAACTTTCCTGAATTGTCATAATATAAATTTATGGTTTTCTTGTCAAGACACTTCGACCACCCGCCCCCATTCAATATATGCCGGCACGGAATCTCAGGGTTGCTGTTTGTCATTCTATATGACAAACGGAAACAAGATAAGATATTCTTGAAAAGAGGATTACAGGTCGCTACAATTTGGGGATGTAAGAATTATAAGCCGGGAGAATAAAACAAAATGAGAATAGTGCCGGTCGTTGTAGGATACCTCGAAACCAACTGCTACCTCGTCGCTTGTGAGGAAACATCGGCAGCGTTGCTGATAGACCCGGGCGCGGAAGCGGAGAAGATACTTGCCGCGGTTAAAGAGGAGAAAATAGAAGTAAAAAAAATACTTCTCACCCACGGACACCACGACCACACGGGCGCGATGAACGATGTACGCTCCCGATGGAATATCCCTGTGCTGCTGAGCGCGGCGGAAGCGGATTTTATCAACATACCGGCAAGTGAAACAAAACGGTATACAAGTGAAGGCCCGGGCGTATTTCAAGTTGTCGAGGACGGTGATGAAGTCGTTCAGGGGTCAGTCAGCTTGAGAGTGCTGTTTACGCCCGGACACACGCCCGGCGGTGTGTGCTACCTTTCCGGAGATGTCTGCTTTACGGGCGACACGCTTTTCTGCGACGGGGTGGGCCGCACGGATTTCGAGGGCGGAGACGCCGGCAAGTTGCTGAGCAGCATACAATCTAAACTGCTTACGCTGCCCGATGATACGACTATTTATCCAGGCCACGGTCTCCACTCGACCATCGGCAGAGAGCGTCGCTATTTCTGATGTTCGAATCAATTGAAGTTTTTACTCGTCCCCGGGGAGAAACCCGGGAATGCAGAAACTGAAAACCCCGGCTTTCACATTATATGTCTTTATTTATGCTATCAGCACAGCAGGAGCTGTGCACCTTATTTATACACTTCGATCAGTGTAAGCTACGTTACGAAGCAGGTACTTCACAACGATAAAGAGCCAGTTGAAAAATTATGTTCGAAGCGAGGTCGAGAGAAAGGGTTCACACTACGAACACAAAACAAGTCAAAACGACTATTCGCCCTTGAAATCCGGTTTGCGTTTTTCCAGGAACGCCGCCACACCTTCTTTTGAATCTTCGGTTGCCGTGACCCTGCCGAAGTTTTCCTGTTCGATCTTCAGGCCCGAATCGATGTCTATGTCAATGCCCCTGTTAACACAGTCGAGAATCAGTTTTGTAGTAATCGGTGCGCGAGTTGCAGTGAGGCGGGCGAGTTCCCCGGCTTTTTCGAGCGTTGTGCCTGCATCACAAAGTTTGTCGGCGAGGCCGATCCTGACAGCTTCGTCAGCTTTGATGAAATTGCCGTAGAGCATGAGTTCGAGTGCTTTCGATTTGCCGATTAGGCGCGGCATGCGCTGTGTGCCGCCGTATCCGGGCAAGATGCCGAGGTTGGACTCGGGCAGCCCGATGATCGCCTTCTCGTCGATGAGACGGAATGTGCAAGCCATCGCCAGTTCGCAACCACCGCCGAGCGTGATGCCGTTTATCGCGGCGATCACGGGTTTGCCGAGCCGCTCGAGCCTCATGAAAGTGGCCTGTCCTTTCCTGCTCAGTTCTTTCGGGTCGGGTCCGAACCCGTCTTTGAGGTCAGCGCCCGCGCAGAACGCTTTTTCACCCGCTCCCGTGATGATCACCGATAGAATATCGTCGCTGTCCTCGTTGTCGAGCACCTGGTTGAGCTCTTCAATCAGTTGTTTACTCAGCGCGTTTACCGGAGGCCTGTTGAGCCGAATAATCAGGTGTTTTTCTTCCTTTTCAACGATCAGTGTTTCATATCCCATTTGTTGCGCTCCTCTTCATGTCATCGCGTTCGGCGCCGCAATGCCGACAGGTTGCCGCCACCGAGCGAAAGTGGTTTTTTTGTTCTTTCGTGCATTACGATTTTATCAGAGGCGATATTCCAAGTAAAGTATATGAAACGTTGTCCGGCAATATTTGTTGCATAAACTAAAATATGATTTAATATCAGAGCCAATTGCAAAATTATGTTTGTAGCGAGGTCGAGCGAAATTGTTCGGAACAAGGCGGAGGTGTAAAATCCTCGCAGGCATACTTGCAGAGTACGTCGAGGACGATTTTGCGCCGACAACGCAGCTATGGACAATAGCAACCGACCGCAGCAGAATCAGAATTTTGCAATTGGCTCAGTATGAATATCACAGGAGGAAATATGACTGAAAATGATGTTGGAAATGAAATGGAAAAACGTGATATGGGAAACACAGGGGAACTGATGAAGATCATCAGTGAGCGTAGTAGTGTGCGCAACTACAACTCGAAGAAACCTGTCGAAGACTGGAAGCTGCGTGTCATACTGGAGGCTGCGCGGCTTGCGCCTTCCTCGAACAACACACAACCCTGGCATTATATCATAATAAAAGACAAGAAGATGCGAGACAAGCTCGCGACGGCGGCCCCGATGGGCGCGGCATCCAATAAATGGTTGCGGCATGCGCCTGTGTTGATCGTGTGTTGCGGAAGAAAGAATCTTCTTTACCACAGCGCGCCGGGCCGGCTTCTGGATATGGATTACTTCAGGATGGACGTTGCGATATCGGTGGAACACATAGTGCTGGCGGCACGCGGGCTGGGGCTCGGCACATGCTGGATCGGCTGGTTCGACGAGCGGCGTGTCAAGCGGCTTCTGCATGTGCCCTCGGATTATCGTGTGACGTTACTATTGCCGGTCGGCTATCCGAAAGGCAAGTGGCCACCCCAAAAAGAAAAAAAGGAGCTCAATGAATTTGTGTACGGTGAAAGATTCGGCAGAAGCATCGACCTGCCTGAAATGCCGGAATGAACTATCCCGGAGCAAGCTCCGAGGCCTAACCCGGATTTCTCACCAATATCCGCCACACTCGGCGTGAGCTATGCCGGTTCGTCGGCAGGCGTACTTGCAGAGTACGTCGAGGACGATTTTGTGCCGACAACGCAGCTATGGACAATAGCAGCCGACCGCAGCAGAATCAGAATTTTGCAATTGGCTCCATAGAAGATCAGGAGTCGGAATTCGTGCTTTCCTGAACCGTATATTTTTCCACCGCGGATTGCAGGGTATCCCTCAGAGATTCGATAGAAATAAGACCTTCGTGTGAAAAAACTATTTCACTGTCGGGAGAAACGATAAAAAACGAAGGCAGGCTGTAGACATTGAAGTTTTCGGCAAGTGCCCTGTTTTCCATCGCGTTGGCGTCGACACGGAAAAACTCGATCCGCCCGTTAAAATCAAGTTCCAGCTGCGCGATGCCGGGTTTGAGCCTCTCGCATATTCCGCATTCGTCGGAATAGAACTCGACGAAGATCGGCCTGTCGGTTTCGGGAAGCGTTTGCTGCTCGGGCATTTGAGTGTGTGTATCGTGGTTGTCTTCCCCGGACGCGAGGCCTGCGAACCGCGGACTGAACCACATCAGGGCAGTGAAACCGATGAACACGATAAAGATAATGATTTTGTTTTGAATTGCCATTTTGTCTGCGGTCCTGTCCATTCACTTTGATTTTGATACGGATGCGATCAAGTTTTCGATGACATCATTGCCCGGCGGGGCCGGCCCCATATAGACCTGCTTGCCGTCGCTGTCGAAAAGCATAATAAGCGGCAGCGCTGTCACTGAGAATGCCGCACTGTCCGCGCTTTTTTCAAACCTCACAACAGGATACTCGATGCCTTTCTTTTTAATAACGGATTGCACGGTACCCAGTGATTCATTTACATTTATGCCGTATACCAGCAGGCCCCGGTCGGCATATTTTTTAAATATCTCGTTGTTGCGAGGTATTTCATCAACACAGATCCTGCACCAACTCGCAAAAAACGACGCATAGATCGGTCGGCCGTCCGCGAGTTCTTTCAGATTCACTTCTTTGCCGTCGAGCCCCTGAAACACCATATCGTCGGCCGTAAGGGCTCCAAGCGCGGCGCTGCTTCCACCGCCCTTGTCCATTCTCGGGCATCCCGCCATAAAACATACCGCTGCTGTCATAACAATTACCGACAGCGAACGCATAATTATTTTTTTCATTCCGCCTCCAGATAATTTTGCAATTGTCTCATCATTATAACCACATCCTGCCTGCTTGTATCAGGAAGTATTCGGCGACAACTATCATCAGCCATCCGAACCCTTTTTTGACCTTTTCCATCCACAGGCCCGATTTCGGCAAAGACGCCATCGCGCCCGCGAATGTGCCGACAACTACAAGCAGAAGCCCGAGCCCCAGAGCATAGGTAAACAGCAACGCGGTTCCATACAGGACATTTTTCTGAGCCGCCACTATCGCCAGAATACTGAACAACACTGGCGCTGTGCATGGACTTGCGACAAATGCGGCGGCAACGCCTACAAGAAAAGCGCCGATGAAGCCGCCCTTCTTTTTTGCCGTGCCGCCCTGCATGAACGCGGGTATCGGCAGCATGAACACATCCAGCATACTAAGCCCCATCAATATGAACAGATTCGCCAGAATAAGGTAAACGATGGGGCTGGCGGCCCAGCTTCCGAACATGCGACCGGTGAGCGCCGCCACCGCGCCGAGCGCGGAGTACATCACCGCAATACCCATTACATAGCTGAGAGACAGCATGAAACTGCGCAGAGGCGGCTGGCCCGCCGAGTTACTGCCGATAAACGCCGCCGTCACGGGTATCATCGGGTACACACATGGTGTGAGGCTTGCCAGCACTCCGCCCAGAAATGCCGCTACAAACGCCAGGAGCGGCGCGCCCGTCAGATAGTGCTCGAATCCCTGAACAAATTCCTGCATCGTTCGTTATTGCTTTCTCCGCATTATGTATGATCTTTCAAGTATAGACACATACGGATGATGAAACGTTTCACGTTTTTCGAAATTCGTGTTGTGAAAACACGAAACGCGTTATTACGCTGTAGTGTCGTGTCAACTTTGTATTGACGTATTGATTCGTATGTAGAGCCAATTGCAAAATTCTGATTCTGCCGCGGTCGGCTGCAATCGGCTCTATACAATAAATATAACTGCCGTTGTTTGAATTTTAAAGAAGAATCTGAAGTTATGGGTAGTTAAGCATTGCAACCGGCTCAGACTTCCTCGATTTCTTTTTCGACACGTGCTTCGCGTTTTCTGCTTGCGAACTCCATGTGTGCGGTTCCGTCGGCGGTGAGGGTGTCCACGAGTTTCCACGAGCTCAGAAGGTTGCGGCGCTTGTAGACTTCGATCTTCGAGTCGCCGACCTCGGTGTTGTTGCAGTATGCCGGTTCGCCATCGGGGTCGAAATAGCCCGCGGATACCATATCCTCGTCGCGGCATTTCATCTCGCCCTTAAATTTCACATTGCCGAGCGCGGCATTGAACTTCCAGTGTCCGACATCGAAGCTGCCGCCCGCGCTGAGGAATCTGTGCAGTTCGGTAAAACGATAGTCTTTGCCCATATATCTTATAAACAGCAAGTTGATCGGCGGCAACATGATACCGGCGCGTTTTATCTGCACGGAGAGCCCCTCGAAAACAGCGGAAGGGTCTTCATTATATGAGTTGCAGTGCGCCCATGCCCAGCGGCGGGCGTGTTCGTCGCCCCACAGATGAGTCTGACAGCCGGGGTCGCCGCCGAACTCGAGCGCTTCGCCGTCCACGGAGATCTTTCCTTCAAAGCAGACATCCAGGTGCGGCACGAGAGCGGTAGTATCGGCCAGTTCCTTCTCGACAAAAATCCTCGGCATCATCAGGTGTACAGTATTTGAAGGATCGAAAGACACATCCCACTGCGCCTCGTGACCGTTACCGGAGATAGCGCCGTCGGCATGTCCGTTCTCGAGCGTGTTGCCGCCTATCTGCAGGCGGAACGGCGTGGTTTCCGCCTTGAGTTGACCTATCGGGTATTTCTGCTTGAGCGCGAAATTCTTCGCCGGGTTCGCCCTGTTGAAATAGGAGAACCATATCTGCGCGTAGGCGTCGCCCTTGCCTTTGTCGGGCGCGGTCATCGTGTACCTGATCCAGAACCCGCTGCCGCTCGCCCTGTGGTTGAACGTCAGGTAATAGACTTCATAGTGGCCGCTGCGGCCCTGCTCCCAGCGCAGCCTGTTCGCCGCGTCCACTTCCTGTGACACTACCATCGCTCTCACCTCTCGAATATAATTTTGCAATTGGTTCTGTTGAAGTAATTATATCACAGTCGATATGTCAGCGAACCATTCGGATACATAAAAACTAAGCGGTGCCGGTTGCAAAAAAAAGGACTTCCATATTTTTGTTCAACATGTTGCAATTAAGCCTGATATTATGTATATTAGATGAGCTTGTGAAATTTGTAACAGGTGCTGTAATGGATTTCTTATCATAAGAGGCCTCAAACATTAGGCGTGTATTATGTTTTGGGGTCTTTTTAGATATAGCAGGATTAGGAACTACAAGGTTAGCGGAGCAGGAAAATACAGCGGGAAACAGCAAGCGCCGGATGTACCGGAAGTAATAACAGTCGACAATTGTTATCCGCCCCCGCTCCGCGCAACAAATCCACCTTGAAGGAGGGGACGAAAAGGTTATGGACGTATCACAGTACAGAGATTTAACAATTTATGCCATACCGCTTTTTGGTGTTCTCGCTCTTCTCTTCGCCGCCTATAAGGCAAGCTGGGTAATCAAGCAGCCCGAAGGCACAGAAGATATGAAAGAGATAGCGGGTTACATTCATGAAGGCGCGATGGCGTTCCTCAGCCGGGAATATAAAACCCTGGGTATATTCGTCATAGTAGTGGCGGTTGTCCTGGCGATTCTCGGCGCAAAGACAGGTGCTCCCTTTACATTCGTAGCATTCATTTACGGCGCGTGTTCATCAGCGCTGGCCGGATTCTTCGGAATGAAGATTGCTACACGCTCGAATGTCAGGTCGGCCAACGGCGCACGCGACAACCTGTCGAAGGCACTTGCAGTAGCCTTCTCCGGCGGTTCTGTCATGGGAATGTGCGTGGTCGGACTCGGCGTACTCGGCGTGGGACTCCTATACATCATTTTCGGCTCACTGCCCGACCCGATGCCCACAATCAGCGGGTTCGGACTCGGCGCCAGCTCGATCGCACTCTTCGCCCGTGTCGGCGGCGGCATCTACACTAAAGCTGCCGATGTAGGCGCGGACCTCGTGGGAAAAGTTGAAGCAGGAATCCCCGAAGACGACGCCCGCAACCCCGCAGTTGTCGCGGACCTCGTCGGCGACAATGTCGGCGACGTGGCAGGAATGGGCGCGGACCTCTTCGAATCCTATGTCGGCTCGATAATCGCCGCCATGGTTCTGGGAATGGCAATGGTAGGACACAACACACTGGGAATCATGCTCCCGCTTATTCTTGCTGCTATCGGAATTGTCTCTTCGGTCATCGGCACTTTCTTCGTAAAAACAAGCGAAGGCGGCAACCCGCAGGCCGCTCTTAATGTCGGGACATTTTCCGCCGCGGGCATAATGATCGCCGGCGCATTTGTAATATGCAAAACGATTCTTCCCGAGACATTCCAACTGGTAGAAGGCGGCACAGTATTCCAGTGGTGGGGACCCTTCGCGGCGACAGTCGCCGGCCTCGTAGCCGGCACAGCCATCGGTCTCGTCACCGAGTTCTACACATCGGAAAGCAAAGGCCCCGCCCAGGCTATCGCAAAACAGTCTGAGACAGGCGCAGCCACAAATATCATTGCCGGACTCGCCACAGGTATGAAATCCACAGCGTGGCCCATCATCTTTCTCTCAGTCGCTATTGTCGCCGCCTTTATGTTCTGCGGCCTCTACGGTATCGCTCTCGCAGGGCTCGGCATGCTCAGCACAACAGGCATCGTGCTCGCAGTCGACGCCTACGGCCCCATCGCCGACAATGCCGGCGGTATCGCCGAAATGACTCTTTCGGATCATCCCGAAGTCCGCAAACGCACTGACAAACTCGACGCTGTAGGAAACACCACGGCGGCAATCGGCAAAGGATTCGCAATCGGGTCCGCCGCACTCACCGCCCTGGCTCTCTTCAGCGCTTTCACTCAAGTAGCGGGCATCAGATCCATCAACATTCTCGACCCGCTCGTCACAGCAGGTCTTCTCATCGGTGCCATGCTGCCCTTCCTGTTCTCGGCCATGTCCATGCAGGCAGTAGGCGACGCCGCTTTCGAGATGATCGAAGAAGTCCGCCGCCAGTTCAAGACCATCCCCGAACTGGCCGCAGTTCTCGTGATCTTCAAAAAAGAAGCAAACGGCGAGAAAGTTTCAGACGCGGAAAAAGAAAAAGCATTCGCCGCAGCCAAAGGCAAACCCGAATACGGGAAATGTGTTGAAATCAGCACAGCGGCTTCCATCAAAAGAATGGTAGTTCCCGGTGTCATGGCAGTTACAGTGCCGATCATCGTTGGACTCCTCGGCCACGTGCTCAGCAAAACAGAACCGGCTGTCATGCTCGGCGGACTCCTCGCCGGCGTAACAGCTTCAGGCGTCATGATGGCCATCTTCCAGTCGAACACCGGCGGCGCCTGGGACAACGCCAAGAAGTATATCGAAGGCGGACACCACGGCGGCAAGGGCTCGGAAGCCCACAAAGCCGCAGTCGTCGGCGACACGGTCGGAGACCCCTTCAAGGACACTTCAGGCCCTTCGCTCAACATTCTCATCAAGCTTATGTCCATCGTGTCTCTTGTCTTCGCTCCGTTCCTGTTCCCCCAGAAAGCCGCGGAAGCAGTCAGCTCCGTCGCTCCCACTCTCATGCCTCTGTGGGAACATTGCTGCGCAATCGTTGCAAAGCTCATCAGCTTCGTCTGATCGCGCGCAATTAACGAAACATGTCGACAAAACGGGTCCGGTTCACACACCGGGCCCGTTTTTTATTTCGCCCTGTATTGGTGTAAAGTATGCGGGATAAATACCTTTCACATATTGTGTCAATATTTCCTCATTTGTGTCCCTTTTGACACAATACTGCAAACGATCTCAAACACAACACATCGCAAAAACGGTAAAAACGGAAGATAAACAGAGAAATCACCCGAAATATTAAGATATATGCAATAAAAACTACAAAATCTTTGGGCCGATAAAATGCCGGATACAAAAGTACGCAAAAGTGCGTTATTGAGAGTTGACAGCAAAAAAAACAGCTTAAATAAAGAAAAAAACAATAATTTATCATAAATATGCGGTTCTGGCATAGTATTTGATACTATTGTAAACCCTATAGGAAGATAGCTCCTGTTGCAAATCGAGAGGTCAAGGAAATGAAGTTCAACAGTTACCACTTTGTAGGGATAGGCGGAATAGGAATGAGCGCCATAGCCAGGGTGCTTCTCCAGATGGGCCTTGAGGTCAGCGGTTCGGACGTGGCAAGATCGCACCAGGTGCAGGCGATGGAAGAACTGGGTGCCGACATCAAGCTCGGACATAAACCTTCGAATATAAACGGTTCGGAAGTAGTGGTTGTCTCTTCTGCAATATCTATAAATAATTCTGAAGTCAAATCGGCCATTAAGCGCGGCATACCGATCCTGCATCGCTCCGAAATGCTGGCGATGCTGATGCAGGAGCACAAGGGAATCGCTGTTTCCGGAACACACGGCAAAACGACAACCACCTCGATGATATCGCTGATGGTCGAGCGAGCCGGGCTTGACCCGACGGTTCTCATCGGCGGCGAACTCGAACAGTTCCACAGCAACTCGAAACTCGGCACAGGCGATTATCTCATAGCAGAAGCTGACGAGAGCGACGGCTCGCTCGTGCGCCTTTCTCCACACATCGCGGTCGTCACCAATATCGAAGCCGATCACATGGATTTTTACTCTGACATAAACGAAATAAAAGGAACATTCAACAAATTCCTCGCGAAACTACCCGAGGACGGACTGTGTGTTCTGTGCACAGACGACCAGAATGTGAAAGCGCTCGGACAGCAGTTCGACGGGCGAAAAACAACCTACGGCCTGAGCAACGGCGCGC
Source organism: bacterium (assembly GCA_024278215.1). GTDB lineage: Bacteria > UBP15 > UBA6099 > UBA6099 > JAJRTR01 > JAJRTR01. Next base: position 20,142 of record JAJRTR010000111.1, on the reverse strand, counting down.
ATCTGAAAGCTATCGAGATGGAATACACCGAAACCGGCTCCGCGTTCACTGTAATTCACAAGGGGCTCGAGATTGGCAGATTCAGTCTCCGGGTGCCCGGAATGCACAACGTATATAACTGCCTTGCGACCATCGCGGTCGGCAGGGAACTCGGAATCGACATGGACATCATCAACAATTCGTTCAACGAATTCAAGGGCGCGAAACGCCGCTTCGAAGTGCTGTCCAACTCGGGCCGTATGACAGTCGTCGACGACTATGCGCACCACCCGACGGAAATCATGGCGACACTGAGCGCGGCACGCAAGATACATGGCGGAAAAGGCCGCATTATCTCGATCTTCCAGCCGCACCGCTACTCGAGGACGAAGTACTTCTTCGAACTCTACGGCCAGAGTTTCTTTAACTCCGACCAGGTAATAGTCACCGACATATACTCGGCCGGCGAGAAACCGATCCCGAAGATCAACGGCGCGCTTATCGCCGACAGCCTGAAAAAATATGGACACCAGGATGTCGTCTACATCCCCGACATAAATGAAATTCCGAACCACATTCTTGATACAGCTACAAACGACGATTTCGTGATTACCCTCGGCGCGGGCGACGTATGGAAAGTCGCCCACAATCTTTCCGAAAGGGTAAAAACCGCATGACCCAACTTACTTTGTGATTAACCGGAGTTAACACCTGAACTCGGTTATCAAATCATTCCCCCATTCACCCCGCCGCTGAAACGAGCGGGGTTTTTTCTTTGGGGACGACAGAGATTCCTTTTCACAATAAATGCGGCTTACTATCAACCCGTTTCACGCCGCGCACACTTTAGTTTTTCTCCCGTTGCTTTTTTAATACCCCTCTGATAGAATGAAAATTCCTTACACATAATTTGAGGAAATACTAAACACGAGTTCCGGAAAATGAAGGAAGAATTAAAAGACTCCTGCTATAAAGTACAGGGTAATACGAAACTCAAAGGCGCCGTAAGAATAAGCGGCAGCAAGAACGCCACTCTGCCCGTGCTGGCGGCGACACTGCTGACAGATAGAGAAGTAACACTGAAAAATGTGCCGTGGCTCAAAGATGTCCGGAACATGACGGACGTGCTGAAAGAACTTGGCGCGCGTGCCAACTATGAAAACGGCGTCATGACCGTCAATACAAAAGATGTGGCGAACTTCGAGACAAGCTTCGAGCTGATGAATAAAATGCGGGCCTCGATCTATGTGATGGGCCCGATGCTGGCGAGATTCGGACGTGTAAAAGTCGCCATGCCCGGCGGCTGCGCCATCGGCTCGCGTCCTATCGACTACCACCTCAACGGCCTCCGGCAGATGGGCGTGCAGATACAGACAAAACACGGCTATGTCGACGCACGCGTCGAAAAACTCAAAGGCGCGAAGATTTACCTCGACTTCCCCTCTGTCGGCGCGACAGCCAATATCATGATGGCCGCTGTGCTTGCCAGAGGCACGACAGTCATCGACAACGCCGCCGCCGAACCGCATATCGTCGACCTCGAATGGTTCCTCAAATCGATCGGCGCCCGCATCAAAGGCGCAGGCTCCAGAACAATAACAATCGACGGCGTCTCGAAACTCCACGGCGCGGAACACACGATGATCCCCGACCAGATCGAGGCAGGCACATTCATGGTTGCCGCCGCCATCACCCGCGGAAACGTCACACTCGAAAGCGCACGCGCCGCCGACCTCAAACCTATCATCGTCAAGCTCCAGGAAGCAGGCGTCAACGTCCGGGAACTCAAAAACGCTATTCGCGTCTCGGCAAAGAAAAATCTGAAGCCGGCGAAGATCACCACAATGCCGCATCCGGGTTTCCCCACTGACATGCAGCCCCAGATGATGGCGCTTCTCTCGACATGCAGCGGCGTCAGCGTGATAAAAGAAGCAGTCTGGGAAAACAGATTCATGCACGTCGCGGAAATGATACGCATGGGCGCAAACCTCGACGTCCAGGGACACACCTGCATCATCACCGGTGTCGATCAATTGACAGGCTCGAAAGTCGTCGCGCCCGACCTGCGCGCCGGCGCGGCGCTCGTCCTTGCAGGCATCGCCGCCGAAAACACCACCACCGTCTACGACATCTATCACATCGACCGCGGCTACGAAAACTTCGCCGCCAAACTCAACGCCCTCGGCGCCGACGTAACACGCATCGACTCGGAATAAGAATTCATCGCCCAATGGGTTCTACATCATTTTTCACAACCGTTCACAGTCGTAAGCCCAACCCGCATATTTTACCGGTGTGGGCCCAAAACAGGAAAAAAATCCCCGCCGCAAGCAGCGGGGATTTTTCTTATTCCCGGCAGAAGCAGCTTTTCGTTCAGCCGCTAAATATATAACCCGCCGTCGACACGCATCGTCTGGCCGGTGATGTAGGACGCCTCCCCGGACGCGAGGAAAAGGACAGCGGCCGCGATGTCGTCCACGCTGCCGATTCTGCCCACCGGTATCGTTTCCTTCATTCTTTCGCGCACTTCATCTTCCATGTCGGCTATCATGTCGGTGTCGATGAGTCCGGGTGAAACGGCGTTCACGGTTATGCCGTAACGGGCGAGTTCGCGGGCGGCGGATTTTGTCATCGCGATCACGCCCGCTTTCGACGCCGCGTAATTCGCCTGTCCCACATTGCCCGCTTCGCCCGCTACCGATGCCATGTTTATTATTCGACCCCACTTCTGACGCACCATTTTCCGGGCGAAATAGCGCGTGCATAGAAATGTGCCGCGCAGATTAACCGCCATGACAGGGTCCCAGTCTTCAGCCGTCATTCGGAGAAAAAAGTTGTCTCTCGTGATGCCCGCGTTATTTACGACTATGTCGACACGGTCGTAATGCTCATATACTTTCCGGACGAATTCATTTACCTGATCTTTGTCTGAAACATCATAAACAAAAGGAACCGCCGCGCCGCCGTTTTTTGCGATCTCTTCAGCAACAGGTGTTATAGTTGCATCGTGCCGGGCGCATATCGCCAGCTCCGCGCCTTCCGCCGCCAGCGCGAGTGCTACGGCTCTGCCGATGCCGCGTCCGGCACCTGTGACGACTGCTGTTTTTCCCTCGAATCTCATCTGCGGACCCCCACTTTTTCTTGCGTTATTCCGTGTTTCATTATAGCATAAACCCACAATTTCAATTTCAGCAACAGCGGAGGCGTTTTATGAAGGCTCTTATCGTATCCGACATACATGGAAATATCGAAGCACTGCGGGCTGTCGAAAAGGCGGCGGGCGATGTGGATACCGTCCTGTTTCTCGGCGATGTGGTGGACTACGGCCCGCAGCCGCGCGAGTGCATCGAGTGGCTGCGCGGGCATGGCCGGATGTCGCTGCGCGGCAACCACGACAACGCTGTGCTGACACGTGTCGACTGCCGGTGCGGACAGGCGTTTCACCCGTTTTCCGTGGCGACGCGGGAACTGATGTGGAAGATACTCGACGAGTCGGATTACGAGTACCTGCGCGCGTTCAGGCCTGAAGAGGAAATCGACCTGGGCGGTCGACCGGCTTACGCGGCGCACGCGGCACCGTCGGACACGCTGTTCAAGTACATCAGGCCGGACACGCCCGCGGATGTACTCGCCGCGGAGGCGGAGAAAGTCGACACGGAACTTGTGCTGCTGGGGCACACTCATTTTCAGATGGACAGAACGGTCGCCGGGGTGCGTTTTGTCAACCCGGGCAGCGTTGGCCAGCCCCGTGACGGCGACCCGCGCGCGGGTTTCGCGCTATGGGACGACGGCGAGATCACCTTCCACCGCATCGAATACGACATCGACGCGACAGTCGACGCGCTCCGCAGGCGCGACCTCGAACAGCATGTAATAGACAGGCTCGCGCAAGTGCTGAAAACGGGAAAGTGACTGCCGGAATTCACGGAGGACTTCAACATCATGACGCAGAAGATACTCGAAGGAATAAAAGTGCTGGACCTGTCGCAGTTCCTGAGCGGGCCGCGCTGCTCGCAACTGCTTGCGCTCAAGGGCGCGGATGTCGTGAAAATCGAGCCGCCCATCGGCGAAACGATGCGTGTGCTCTGCCGCCTGATGCGCTCCGAGCGGATGATGAGCACGATACACCAGAACAAACGCGGCATCACCATCGACTTCAAAAAGCCCGAAGGGATCGATCTGCTGAAAAAACTCGCCGCCGAATGTGACGTGCTTGTCGAGAACTTCGCTCCCGGCCTCATGAATAATCTCGGCCTCGACTACGACACACTCAAGGAGTCGAATCCAGGGCTGGTGTATGTGACCATCTCCGGCTACGGCCGCACCGGCCCGCTGAGCGGTCGCACGGCTTTCGACATCGTCGCCCAGGCAAGCGCGGGCATCATGCACGCATACAGGCAGCCGTGGCGCACGCCGAAAGTGTACTTCGGCGACCTCGTCAGCGGCGCGTATGCCGCCCTCGGCGCTGTCGAGGCGCTCTTCTACCGCGAGCGCACGGGCAGGGGCCAGCTCGTCGACATATCCATGCAGGATGTAATGTATTTCCAGAACTTCTCGTGTTTCAGCGACAACGCCATAGCGCCGGTGAAGGAGGAAGTCGAGAAGCTGCTCGGGGCCTCACTAAGCAACCTCCTCACAGACGACGACAAACCGTTGCCGTTCTGGAACAGCTACGAGGCGAAAGACGGATACATTGTGATCGTGGCACTAACGGACCGCGAGTGGAAACATCTCATGGAAGCGGTCGGGCGGGAGGACACGCTCGACGACGCCCGCTACTTCAATTTCCTCACACGCGTCCAGAACGCGGCGGCGGGGCTCGACATCATCGCACCGTGGGTGAAAGCTCACACGGTGGAAGAAGTCGCCGCGATACTCGAGAAGAAAAAAGTGCCCTGCGCACCGGTTGCCGATTTCGATATGGTAAACGAATCGGAGCATCTTAAAGAGCGCGGAATGATAACGGAAGTCGAGGACAGCGAGTTTGGAACAATCGCCGTGCCGGGCGACCCGATCAGGCACAGTGCGGCGCCGGGCGGGATAAACAGCGCATGTCCGCACCTGGGCGAACACACGGACGAAGTGCTCCGCGAATGGCTCGGACTCCCCGACGACCGGATAGCCGCCCTGCGCTCCAAAAAGGTGATATAGTGGCTTAACGGAGCAGTTTTTTGCTCAACCACTTTTCAAAATGCTATTACGAATATGGCGCATTATTAAATGATATAGTCCTTTTAACATCTTACGACTGAAATGCTACGCAGACTGGTAAAGAAATGCTGAAAAGAGATCGGTGGACGCAGGAGCTTTTCCGTTCCAGGTGTTACTATACACTGGAAACGAAGAAACTCTGTGTGCCGTGCTCAAACCGTATTTGTTTGGGCACGAAAACACAACCTTTTTGGTTCCGGCTTCACTGGATTGGGGTTTCCATTCAGGCACTATCTATTTTATACCTCTTCGGGAATATCGGGGACAGACACACGATTCAGACTGAATATCTTCGGCACCTGGTTTACTATCATACCTTTGAGTAGTTGTTTTCCCCGTTCAATATTCCGTCTGAGAGGCTTTTCTCCAGCAGCAATCTGGACGAGTTCGAGTATGTGATATATCGGTTTAGAAACGGGCAAGATAGCTGCCATTGTGGAAAGCGTCTGGAGACAGCCCGAGCAATATGCCATTATCGCGTCGGCCTGTGTCAGATTCGCTTCGAGCATCACTCTGCCTGTAGAGGCGGTTATCGCAAGCGGATGGAACGATTTTCGAGCCGGAAAACCACCGCCGATGCCGCAACAGTAATTCATTTCTTTCGAGTGCTTCATTTCTTTGACTTCGCCACCGATTTTTTCGAGAATCCTGCGCGGTATTTCCACATATTCGTCGCCAAGCGCCTTGGAATGGCATGAATCCTGTATTGTTACGCTCATTTCCAGCGGTCTTTTGACCTTTATTTCTTCTGCTTCGATCTTCGCCAGCAGCCAGGGCAGATATGATGTTATTTCGACATCTGAAACGAGTCCGTAACGGGGCAGAACATTGGTGAAAAGGTTGTAGCCTGCCGTGCAAAGCACCATCATCTTCGATGCGCCGAGTGTTTCGAGAAACCGGTTCAGCCTTGCGGCAGATTGCCTGAGCTTATCGAGTTGTCCCGTCCTGAAATACATCTCTCCGCAACAATACTCGATTCCGCCGCGAATGTTCAGGTCTTCCATGAAATTATTACGGGTCAGATACGGGGTAGCACACATATTGCAGCCCGGATAAGTGAATTCGTCGCAAGCGGACATATCGCTCCAGTCGTCGAGCATCGTTTTTTCATCGGTCGGAAGCTTTTCGATAACTTTTGTCCTGAAATTCGGCGTGTTATGCGGTTGAAAATAGAGTGACCATTCAGGGAAAGCACGTTCTTTGTGGAATTCGTAGAATTTTTCGATAAACAGCATAGCCGGGTTTGCACTTTCGGGACAGATAAGATTACAGGCCATACAGGTCTCGCACCAGGATAGGACGAAAGAACCTTTTTTGCCGGATTTGAGAGCCTTCATTTCCCTCTTCGCCAGAGGAAGCGGAAGTTTCATAACGGGGCACTCATTGAGGCAGTGCCCGCATGAAACGCATCTGGACGGGTCGAAGGGGGCGAAGAATGGGTTGTCATTGTCGGAATTTCTTGTGGACATCGCGCGACCTCCGTGAATAACAGCAATTATTTTGTGCAGTGATTTTACTTAAATGTTTTGAGCAAAAGAGCAAAAAACAGGCAATACACTGGATAATATAATAATAGCACAGAAGTATTTATATATATATGTTGCGAAATATAGCGATAATAGAAGAAAAAACACGTTTAGAGCCGAACTATGCGCTTATTTTTTGTATTTGGCCTAATATATAAGAAAATCGCAAGGATACAAGAAAAGGCTGGAGTACAAAAAGAAGATAAAATGTATATAATATTATGATTAAAAATATTTAAAGAATTTCTTTTGCTGAATAAAACGGCAATAGCCCACGGGAGGAGGTGTAAATCCTTGGAACGGGAGCCGATAAAGAACTCAGTAAAAGTGAACGAAGCGAGTTGGAGCAGGGAAAGGAAACTTGGATACTTTCACAAGCGAAGACTCGCAGAGTTCCCAAAAAGCACAGATTTTCCAGGGAGGTTGTACATGAAGAAAATTTTCTTTCTGGTAGTAATCGGAATGGTATTTGGCCTGGCGCAGATGTCGTACTCGGCAGCGCTGGTAGATGTCCCGAGCGGACACTGGGCGGAAGACGCAGTTCAGAAACTCGTTGACTCCGGCATGATCAAAGGCTATCCCGACGGAACATTCAAAGGCGACCGGAATCTAAGCCGCTATGAATATGCACTCGTGGTCGAGAGAATGATGAATCTCATCGACAAGACGTATTGCACAAAAAGCGAATGCAAAGATGCAAGCGGACAGACGGTCAGTCTGGCTCCGGAAGACCTTGAAGAAGTGAAGACCATCATCAAGAAGCTCGCGGCGGAATTTAAGGATGAAATCGCGGCGCTGAAGGTCAAGATCGACGAAAACTCGACAAAGATAGCAGCACTCGAAGAAGATGTCCGGGCAAACCGCTTCGGCAACATCCAGATTTCGGGTAGCGTAAGACAGAGACTTGATATCCCCAACACGGACCTTTCATCGACATCGTTTGTAAACGATTATCTGAACATTTTCGGCTCGACAGCCACATCAGGTAATCTCGCGGCAGGCTATGAAATGCTGCCTTCGATCACAATCACCGGCCAGGCCGGTATGGATGTCGATTTCTCGATCGGGTTCGACAAGAGTATCCGCACCTCGCCCCTCGGCTATGATCAGACACCGGGAGACGACACAGGTGAACTGGTTATCAACCATGCATACGTTGATACGGACTTCTCGTCGATGGTGCGCGAACTCGACAACCTGAATCTCCGCACAGGATACCAGGCCTTCGCATTCGGTCCCTATGGCATGCTCGTCGACAACACAGGCGTAACTTCCATTCCCGCCGTCATGGGCGTTGTTTCAAAGGACCTCGTAACAATAACAGGTATCGGCGGACTCGCCCGCATGGACTCACTGTTTACCAATGGTTCACAGGGCCTCGGGTCCGCAGGAAAAGATCCCTACGGCGCGGCGAGGGTCGACATCGATCTTCCGTGGATCGACCTCGGTTTCAATTACCTCATAAACGGTATTGAAGCGGAAAAAGGCTGGGGTGCGGACATTGTCGCCCCGCTGCTGACAGAATCACCCTTCCTCACAGAGGTAAGAGGCGAATACATGACGGTCACAGACAAGATCGACGGTTCGTCACCCACCGGCACAGAAGACGACTACAGCTTCATCATCGGTCTGGATGTTTACAAGAACAGCAGGGCTGGTCTGACACTGTCCTACGCGGACCTTCCCGCGGCAGTCTCGTTGAGCAGCATGGATGTCAATCCCTTCACGGAATATGACAACACATGCCCCATCGGTCTGGATGTCAAACCCACAAACTGCTATTCCTACGAATCCGGTCGTATGCTTTTCCCGGCAGGCTTCGAAGGTCTCGGTGTTGAAGCCAGCTACATTGTCCTGGGCGACGTGGAACTCGCCGCCAAGGGCTTCATCGGCAACTTCGCCGGCGGCAGCTCAAGCACAATTGCAAATCTCGACGGTGAAGATTATCCCGGCTTCGGCGCTCTTTCGATCACCAAGCCCATCAACGACAATTCTTCCGTACGTGTCGAATATGCGCAGCAGGGCAAAGACCCCATTCTCCTCAACAGAGTACGGGGCGAACTCCTGATCAATTTCTGATCGGCAGTTTTTTGTCGGAATATCTACCCCCGGAGTATTTTTTCTCTCCGGGGGTTTTTATTTGTGTGCCAGGCACAGAGCCGCACTCACCTGGAGCATAGTTGGCGTCAGGCCGACCGGCTCGTTCGTGTAACTGAATTTCGGAAAAAACAGACTCCCGCATTTCCGCCCTTGATTTACAGCATGATTATGCTAAGATATACAGGTTGACAGCAACATTATTCGACTGGAGGAATAGTCATGCCTGTAGATTATATTCCGATCCTGATGCAGTTGCTCTTTGTGATCGGTTTTGCCGTAGTTCTTGTGATGATGACACACATGATCGGCCCGAAGAAACCGGACGATGTCAAGCTGTCCGTATACGAATGCGGCGTCGACCCGTATACCGGTGTCCCGGCCCGGTTTTCCGTCAAGTTCTACCTCGTGGCAATGCTGTTTGTGTTATTCGATATCGAGGCGATTTTCCTCTATCCCTGGGCGATAGTGTTCAAAACATTCGTCAAGATGTTCGGCGCGTTCATATTTCTTGAAGGACTCGTTTTCATCGGCGTACTGTTCGTCGGCCTGATATACGTGTGGCGACGCGGCGCGCTCGACTGGGTCAAAGATTAACTTACCATAAAAGCATATTTGAACGTCTGGATCGCAAGACAGTGTTTTTCTGCTGTGCGGAGAGATGGCAAACTCGCCCATATCTACCCACCACCAGAGGTAAATCGGTATAACTTTACGCCTGTCCCTTGCGAGTCATTTCTATACCATAGAGGTAGATATCGGGAACTTTATATCTTGTCGTTTCGCCATCTATCTTTTCATAAGCGCCTATCAATCCGACTTCCTGTGCCAGCTTGAGTTCGTTGTCAAAATCTTTTAACTCACCAGCGGCCACAGGGGACCGAGCTATTCTTTTCAGTTTTTCAATAAAATCATGTAGTTCGGGAAATTCTTCAGAGATTGCATTTACTGCTTCACTTGACACTTCAGCTAAAGAATCAATAAGAGCGCGGGGGCGAATAATTGTTTTAGTATAAGGTGTTTCTTTTTGCATTTCCACCTCAGTCCCTTTAGCTTGATTGAAAAGTTGCAGCAAAGATCGTGGAGTATGATCATTGTTTGCATCAGCCAACCTTTTCCATACCCAGTTTTGAGTAAACGCGGTTTTTCCTCCTCTCATTCTTTCACCAACAAGCAGATGCCACGCATCGAAGACTTTCCTTTCGTCCCATTCGTTAATATCATCATTAATGTTTTCGCTGATTATCTTGTAAACACTTTCTCTGAATCCTTCAGACAAGAGTGCCTGTTTTATTAATACTTTCAGATATATATATTTTGCTTTCCACGCAATTGTCACAGAACTACCATATACATGGCTCTTATTCTCGAATTGAAGATTCCTCCATATATCTTCTCTTAACAAAACCTTGAATTTTAGATTTTTAAAGTAAGCCGCACGATCTGTAACAAAGGAGAAAAGCCCCTCGACAGCAGCACGCCGCCTTTCCCTTTCATCAGCAGAATGTCCAAAACTGCTGTCCAGCCCATCATATAAAATGTATGTTTCTTTCGTCGTGCCGGAATCAACTCTGTCGAGCCAATCTGAAGCAGATAAAGCAGTGTGTTTTATACGGAGAACAGCCTCGATGCATTTGAACATTGTTAATCGGCTGTTAATCTTTCCGTGAATTACTTTACGGAAATCATTCGGGACAGTGTCGTATGCGGCTGAATTGTCACTGTTCAAATAACAAGCCAGTACAGTGTATATTGCCCAGAAAGAACGCCAGCTCTCATTACTATCCTGTAAGATTTTATCTATATTCTTAAACTCCTCCGCGCTGAATATCCATTTTAAATCATCGCGGAGTTTGGCGGGTGATTGCACAACTATCGATTCTTTATTCTTGTGTTCCTTTATGTATCTGAAGATAGTTGTCTTCCCGGTTCCTTTTCTGCCAAGGATGAGATAGTTTGAGGGAATAAGAGCTTTATTGACCAGTTCAGTTTCAACGAATACATCTTCAAGGTTCTCGAGATCTTCTGCGATACCTGATGTAAACTTAAGTTCATTGAGGATGTTCTCTTTGTTGGTAAGACTACTATTTATTTGTTTCTCACGTTTTGTAGGCAGGAAACGTTCGATCCATTCGGCAACCGGCTCGTAACAGTTTATCACACTGTTGTCGTTCAGCATGTTGTCACTTGTTGCAACAGCTTGATTGTAATTGATGAAGTGTGTGATTTCTTCATTATCAATCAAGGCTATTCCGGTTTTTTCTGTTGTTGCCAGCCAATCTGAAATCCATGCCGAAGTACGATTTCGGTATCTCTGGTTGACTTCTTTCGGCAACCCGGCCGGCAATGGAGAAATAATAAAACGAAGTTCCGGAGTTAATCTTTTTTCATATTCACGTATTGTTTTTGTCTTAAGAAGCGCTTTTACCAATTCCTTTGATCCAGTTTCTGATTGTGGATGAGGATAAAAAACAATAAATGCTATATCGGCAAGATCGAAAAGCAGGGGAGCATTGATCGAAGAGATTCCGGTTCTCGCGTCGAAAAGAATCACATCGGGTCTAAATGATAATTCCTCTGCAAGAATCGTTTTAAGGTCCCTCATTGGATTTCTGTCTTCACGATACCATTGTTCGGGATCAATATACCTGAGTTTCCTTGCATAGTCGGCATTGGGAATTCCTGAAGGCAAACAGTAAAGCTCGTCCATTTCCGATATTCGTATAATATGCTTATTGACGTCAGGTTTCTCTCCATTATCCATATCATATAACAAATGAACAAGGCCTTGATTTTCCCGCAATTCATTGTCTTTCCCAAATATCGAAGTCAATCCGGGAGCTTCTAAGTCCATATCGACACATAATACTGTTTTATTAAGGGAAGCGAGTATACTTGCGGTGTATGCGAGAGCCGTCGTGCGGCCAACACCTCCCTTCAATGAATAGAATGTCCCAATAATCGGCGGCGGCAAATCATCATCAAGGTCTGAAGGAAATAAAATCGTTTCGGTAGTGTCTTCTCGGGACAGAGCTTCCGACCAAAGGGGTAGCTCAAGTTGTGGTGTGTCGTTGGGTAATGTTCCTGACCACTCTTTTTCTTCAGTCGTAATTAAGTCCAGCCATTCTATTTTTATTCTGTTATCCAAATCTCCAATAGCAATTCTTTTCCTTTCAGCATAAGGAACTTTATTCAGATCATCTGATATAACTGCTATGTTCCAGCCCCCATAACGATCAGACTGCACGCGAACTTCTTCATAATTGTAACCAGCATTTTCCAGATTTGAGGAAATTAGTTCTTTGATCTCTTTTTGTGTCATTTTTGTTTTCTTTCCCTTCGCAACCAAGTCTGTATATTGCCGGTTAATTTTCTGGCTGCCTTCAGCAGTTCTTCAGCTTTGTCCTCGAACCCTACAGGAAGCTTTGTCTCATAACGCAAATCAGTTGACCAGGAATCAAGATAAAAGGACTTATATCCATCACCGTCTCGCAAATCGCTAAGTCTGTGGCCGCAATCTTTTAGCATGGTCTTTAAATTATGCCCTCTTCTGCCTGATGTGGGTGGTTGCTTCCCTTGCTTCTTATAATAAGCTTTAAGACTGCATTCAATTGCATATCCCGCCATATAAACAGACCCTACAGAATTCGGTTTACCTTTAAATATCTCTTCAGCATCCGAAGCTCGTTCACTGGCTATCGCTATCCATTCTTGCGGATTTGATGGTACCATATTTTCCTGCTTGCAATTTTTTTTAATTCTAACATGTATATATGGGAAATGCTAATATCAACGGATGGTAACTGTTCACATGGGTGGAGACAATAGGGACCGGAGGGGTTGAACCAGAGAAGAGGGGATGAAATAGTGTCGAGAAGAAATGTGAAGGAGGATCGTTTTTGAATCGAGCAAGTACTCACATCGAGCGGGCCGTTTTCGGTTCCGGTCGGCGCTCAGCTCGAAAAAGCTCTGTGAAGATAAAGGATGATTCCAGCCGACACGGCGACATTCAGAGATTCCGCGTTACCCGAAATGGGCAGAGAAATAGAGACGTCCGCCATATCCTCGATTTCGGGCGCAAGGCCCGCGCCTTCATTGCCCAGCAGGAGTAGAAAATTCGCGGGCGCGTGTTTGAGCCAATCTGTTGCGTCCCGGCCCTTCCAGGCATTTGTAGCGACAACCGGGACACCCTGTTGTTTCGCTTCATTTATCATGACCGCGGCGCGCGCATCCTCGACAAACCTGCTGTGGAACACAGCGCCCATAGATGTCTGCACCGCCTGCGGATGAAAGGGGTCGGTAACTCCCGGCGGCAACAAGATATAGTTTCCACCGGCGGCCTCTACCGTTCTCACCAGTAGCCCCATATTGCGTGGGTCGCTAAGTCCCCACGGCAACACACTCACACCGCCGGTAAAATTCACGGATGCGAGCGGCGTTGTGTCCGGACGCTTCACTTCGGCGATGATGCCCTGGGGCGTATCCATCCCGCTGATTTTCTTCATGATTTGTGCAGACACGGTGAGTATGGAAGTCCCTTTTGCTTCGAATTTCTTTACAAGCGTACTGATTTCCGGTTTTTCGAGCAGTTTTTCGACAACTGCGAGCCGCAGCGCAAGAGCATCCGCGTTGAGCGCCTCGATCAGTGTCCGTTGTCCCTCTGCCGCAAAGCATCCCGAAGCCCTGCGCCCCTTCTTCGTGAACAGGGCGGCAAGTTCCTTCACCTGTTTATTCTGTAAACTCGTTATGTTTTCCATAGGGCAGAATTATAGCGTTTCGCGCGTAATATAGATATGGTGTCAGATTTTGTTTCTTTTGTCCTCATACATCGCCGCGTCCGCCTCCCTCAGCAGGTCCTCGAGTTCGGCGGCGGTTTCAGGATTATAAACAGCCGTTCCGATGCTGAGCGAAATAGTGAAATCGAAATCGGACTCCCAGTTGAAGGCGGCGGCATTGCTCCGCAGGCGGTTGACAAGAATATCGTTGCTTTCCGCGTGCGCCTCGATTGCGAGCACGACGAACTCGTCGCCCCCGTAGCGGGCGACAATATCGGACTCCCTGAATGTCGCCTTGAGTATCTTTGCCGTCTCGACAATCGCACGGTCGCCCTCGAGGTGTCCGCAGGTGTCGTTGATTTCCTTGAGACCGTCCATATCCGTGCATATAACTATTATGTTGCGTTTTGTCCTCTGTGCAAGTTTGAGATGTTGTTTTGCGATAGCGTTGAGGCCGCGCCTGTTGTAGAGTCCGGTAAGTTCGTCGATAAGAGCGAGATTCCGCAGTATCGAGTGCATCTGGTGCCGCTCGATCGAGTACCTGATCGAACGCACGAGTATGTTGCTGTTGATCTGGCCCTTTACCAGGTAATCCTGCGCGCCGCGGCGGACGAGATCGAGAGCCAGTTCATCGTCGTCGGTGGCGGTCAGGAGAATTATCGGTATGTGCGGCACAACGTGGCGCACCGCGCCGAATGTGTCGAAACCCCGGCTGTCGGGCAGCGCAAGATCAAGCAGTACAACATCGAAGTCGTCCTCCTTGAGCTGTTCGTGCCCTTCGGAAAGAAGGCGCGCCCAGGACACCCTGTAATTGATGTTGTCGAACTCGGACAGCATTTCTTTTATTACATGATAATCTGTGGGGCTGTCCTCGACGAGTAGTATCTTTATCGTTTTTTTCTCCATCAACCATCATCCTATCGGATTTTTATTCAGACCGCAACCGACTGTGCAGGAACATATTTTCACAAGAGGCCCTGTCTTCATCGCCGATGGTTTTCCATTTCGATTTTCTGTCGTATAATAAACTGAGGTTTTCAAGTAAACTATTGGAAAGCATGTGTTAAATGTAATCCTGTCCGCACAGGGACACCACAACACCGGTGATTTCCGGATGAGCGCGGCGCGTTCAGTCGACAGACGGCAGCATGCGTTGCCGGTACGAGAATAAACAGATCGAACATAAATAATATGGAATTCAAACGAACAAGGTGGGGACTCGGCAGAAGACTTGTACTGGCGTTTCTTGTTGTCGTCGCTTCTGCAATGGTGATACCCTCGCTCTACAACCTCGTCTTTCTTTCGCAGTATATATATAAAGAAGCGCAGTACAAGATGGAGTCCGACCTCGAGGTAGCGACACTGCTGCTGGCGAATAAGAAACAGAACCTGAGGCGGATAGGACGCGGCCTTGCAAGTGATATATATTTCAGCAAGATGGTGACAAGCCGCGTCGGCAACTCGATACGGATCAAAGTTAAAGATTTTCTTATCGCTTATGAAGACTACGACCTGGCTTACCTAACGGTTACAGATTCGGTGGGTATCGTTTTGTGCAGGTATCCCGAGTTCAACTCGACCGGCGACGACATGAGCGACCGGGCTTCGGTGAGAATTGCGCTCAACGGCGGCGAGGTGGTGTCTTTCGCACGCCTGGACCCCGAAGATATGTGGCGCAATGGAATGATAGCGGAGCCGTCTCACAACGAGGTGAGCGACACGGGGCTTGCTATCGAAGCGACGGTGCCGGTGTTTCGACTCGAGCGCGGAGAAGGCTATACCACCTTCAGACCGCGCACCGACGCGCAGGGGGTCGTCGGCACGGTAACGGTCGGCTACTTGCTGAACAGAGACAGGACGCTACTACGCGAGATTCATGATCGAACACGAGGCGTCGCCAGTGTCTATCTCCCGCATTCACTGGTGAACAGTTCCGACCCCTCGTGGAACAGGCCGCCACCTTCGGGCATGTTCCGGACATCCGAAAACTGGGAAGAATCCGAGAAGGTGGAAGACCGCCGCCGAATCAGCGAGATCACCGGCTACATTGCTCTCCTCGATTATGAAAATAAACCCATCGGCGTTTTCGAACTGCTCTCGTCAACGGAATCCATCAACAGATTTAAAATCAAATCGCTGACCACGAGTTTTCTGCTCGTACTGCTCGGCATATGTGTATCGGTGATTCTGGGCATGTTGATCACCAGAAGGATAACCGGTCCGATTATGAAACTGACGGTCGGGGCGGAAGAGATCGGCAGGGGAAACCTGCTGCACAGGATAGATATCGAGGGAAGCGACGAGATAGCGGAACTGGCCGCCGCTTTCAACGAAATGAGTGTCAGGCTCAACAACTCGATGGAAGAAATGCGATTGTCGAAACAACAGGTGGAAGAGTACTCCCGCCGCTTGAAATCGGCACACGAAAATCTGGAGATGTACTCGAAAGAACTCGAGAAAGTCAATCAGCAACTCCTGGACAGCAACATAAGTCTCCAGAAAGCCAACGAGGTGAAAGACACATTCCTTTCCACGGTTTCCCACGAACTGCGCACACCGCTGACATCGATTATCGGCAATGTTTCGATGATGCTCGAGGGTGTGACCGGAGAGATATCGGACGATCAGCGCGAATGTCTCGAGGTGGTTCTGCGCAGGGGACGCAATCTGCAGAATCTCATAGCCGACCTGTTGAGCATCTCCAGGATCGACGCCAGGCGAATCGAGTTGAAAGAAAGATACATTGATCCCGGCAAGGAACTGCGCGGCGTAGAAGAGGTCTTCAGCGAGCGGCTCAAGGAATCGCAGATCGAGTTGCAGATATACGTCGATCCCGAGACGCCGCATGTCTACGCGGACCGTGACCGCATCAACCAGGTACTGTTCAATCTAATTGGAAACGCCATAAAGTTTACGCCCCGCGGCGGCCGCATCTCTGTGCAGGCGGTCCGGGATGAATCTGAAAACGCCGTCCGTTTTTCCGTGTCCGATACAGGCATCGGCATTCCACGGGACGAGCAAAAAAGGATTTTTGAACGATTCTACCAGGTGGACAAACACGATACACGCGGCTACGGCGGCACCGGGCTTGGACTCGCTATTTGCAAGGAACTTATCGAACTGCACGGCGGCAGGATATGGGTCGAAAGTGAAAAAGATAAGGGCAGCGCTTTCCACTTCACGCTGCCGCTGAAGTAGTCGGCCTTATTTCAAATAACCCAGCGATTTGAGCATACCCTTAATTTCTTCGGACGGTGCGTCACCGCGTTTCATATTTTTTTTCAGCGACTCTCTTCTTACCCCTATCAACTCTTTTTTCATCGCCGCCGCCTTCTCCGGTTCGATGCCGCTCAGATCATTCTTTTCCATCGGATCACGCACAAGATTGTATAGCCTGAATTTGCCGGTATCGAAATCCACAATAATCTTATAGTTGCCGTTTCTCAACGCCGCCAGTTCGTGCCCGGAAATGGATTTGTCGTCGAGGTCGAGCCCGTTTTTTGTCGCTGTTATCACAGGCGCGCCGGGCGCGAAGAGCCCCACTCTGCCGGCGACTCTTTCAGGCACGTCGATACCGGCAGCCGCCAGCAGTGAAGGGAATATTTCCAGCGTCGAGTGCGGCGCGCCGATTATTGTGCCGGGAGAGAGCTTTTCCGGAAGCTTTCCCCACACGACAAGCGGCACATGCACGAGTTCCTGGTAAAGCTGGCGTGAATGTTTTATGTCGCCGTGTTCGAGAAACTCTTCCCCATGGTCAGCAGTGATTACCAGAAGTGTGTTGTCGAGCATACCGTATTCCCGCATAAGATCGACAATGTTTTTCACCCAGCGGTCGGCGTAGCGTGCTTCTTGCGCGTAAAGCTCCCGCAGGTACGCGATATTGCCCGGTTTCAGGTGGTCGAGCGGGTCGATGCCTTTCGATATATACCGCGCGCGGATGTCGTTCGGATCGACGATGAATCCCGCGGGTCTTCCTTCGGTCGCGAGTTTTTCCACGCTGTCGGGCGAAAAATAGGGGTCGTGCGGATCGATGATATGCACATAAAAGAAAAAAGGTTTTTCGCTCCTGTGCCGGTACCAGTGGAACCTGAATTCGTTGTAGATAATATTGGCAGAAGGCCAGTAGCGGGCATAGAAGGAATCGAAACCTTTGTCGAATTCCGTGCGTGGCGTGATGAGAGAATTAGCCGTAAACGCCGCCGTGTGGCGGCCTGCCCTGCTGAACTCACGGACCAGCGACAAGTCGCTATTCCACTGCCT
Source organism: bacterium (assembly GCA_024278215.1). GTDB lineage: Bacteria > UBP15 > UBA6099 > UBA6099 > JAJRTR01 > JAJRTR01. The sequence continues at coordinate 2,294 of JAJRTR010000111.1, read as the reverse complement.
TGAGCCCATCGAGTTCGCCTCATAGGGGTCGGTCCCTGAAAAAATCGACGTCACGCTCGTGATCGTTGTGCTCGACGGCGATGTCGCGTCTGTGTACGCCACCCCCTCGCGCGCAAGCTGATCGAGAAACGGCATCACCGTCGTTTCAGCGCCGTTCACTCGCAGCATATCCGCCCTGAGCGCGTCGATCAGTATTATCCCGACATTCAGCGCGGAGCCGGAGTTGCGCGCACGTTTCTTCTGCTTGTTATTCGCCGCGAAAATGCAGTCGTACCGGCTCGCTTCGATCATCTTTGTCGAGATGTCTTTATATCGTGCCTCGGTCTTTCGCATGTCTCCGAATAGCTCCGCGAGCGCATTTTCATAGCAGGACATCTCGAGAGGTGTGCCCTTGGAATAAAGGATGGAATAGGCGCAATGCGCCACAGTATCGGAGAAAGAAACATTTGTCGCCAGCGATTGCCACAGGACATCCTTCAGCTCCGCGCTCAACTCGCGGAGTGGCTCCATCCCCGCGATCTCCGCCTCGATCCCGGAATAAATATCATGGCATGAATCGTAGATTTTTTTATATTGTGCGGCATAGTAACGGCTGTCGTCGCCTTCGAGCTTTTCAAATGTTTTCAACAGCATGTTCTGGCATTCGCCCAGTTGCGCATTCATCCTGTCGGATGTTTCGAGCATAAGCTCGTACTCCTCGGATGTACGCCCGCCGCGCACGATCAGGATGAAATTACAAGCGACGACAACCGCTATAACCAGAAGGCTTACAATTACAAATTTCGATTTCATTTTCTGTTTCCATATAGAAGAGACAGGATCAACAACATCCCGCACATAAATTCTATCATATCGGATGGAGATTACACTTTTTACTGTCGTTTTTTTCTGTTTGTCAGTCTGTATTTTACTGCTCGTTCCATGGGTTCACCCCGGAAACTCATTGTAAACAGACAACATTGCCGTTAAAATATCTTACAATCGGAATACAGTGCAGAACGGCAAAGAAATGCTGATAATGAGATTGGTGGAAGTTGGAGCATCCGGTCTTCGGCGTTCTCGGGGTGGACCCTGGAAACGTTGGTGAAATTGTTGGGACGCACCCTGAGCCGGCATCATGGAGATTATATGAAACTAACGATGTTTCTGACGGCATCACTTATTATTGCGGTACTCGCGACGGCATCCGCGAACGCTTCGCTTTACGATGTCGAAAACGCGCTGAAAAAAGCCGACCAGTTGACGAAGGCAGGCCGGTACGAGGAAGCTGTCGAAGAACTTACGGTTACGCTGATCGATATTCCGGACAGCGAAAAAGTTCGCGTCTACGATGCCCTCAGCTGGATAAAACTTATGTCGGGCGACATCCACGCGGCCCTGGACGATATGGATACAGCCGTCAAATACGGGGACGGCGATCCTTGCGTCTACATGCGACGCGCCCGGATGTTCAACAACCTGTCGGAGCCCGGAATGGCCGCTATGGACGTGGACAGGGCGATGGAAACCGGTTGCAGCGAACCGGAGATATACACCCTGAGAGGCAAACTCTATCTCCAGGAAGGCGACACGCTCAACGCTATTCGCCTGCTGTACAAAGGACTCGCGGGCGGTGCCGATAAACTTGATTCTCTCGGCTATTGCGGGTTCGCCTATACACTGCTCGGCTATCCCGCCGTTGCAACTGCATTCTACACCGAAGCTCTCAAGCTCGCCCCGGACAACCCCGGGATACACTCGGAACTCGCCGACTCGCTCGTGATGTCCGGCAGGTTTAAAAAAGCCTTCAAGCATTACGAAAGAGCTGTCGAACTCGACGCGAACAAAGGCTTTACGGCAAATAATTACGCGTACACGCTTTTTATGCAGGGCAAAGTCGACAGAGCGCGCGGCATATTTCAGAAATTGAACAAAACCGAGCCGACTCCCTATTCGCTTTGCAACATGATGGAAATAGGCGTGTTCGAACACAACTGGTCAAGCGCGTTCACCTACGGCAAACTCTGCCTTTCTTCATTCGAAGCCGATAATCAGACGGCACGCAGCGAACGTTTCTATGTGCTGGCTATCGCGCGTGCGCTGGAAACAATCCAGCGCGACAAGCTGTTGATGCACCCACGCACGCAGATCGACCTCGCGCGACAGCATATCAAGTACGGCGAATACAGCGACGCTGTAGCGGCTTTTCTCGTGGCGCTCATGATGGACCCGAAAAATATCGAGGCCAATTACGAAGCTGGTCGCCTCATGTCGCTTATGGGCGACACGTTAAAAGGCTTCTCTCTACTCAATCT